>NZ_SISL01000042.1:0-24376 GCF_004307965.1 Verrucosispora sp. SN26_14.1
ACGCCGCCGAGTCCGCCCGGCACACCGAGGCGGCCCTGGCCGACCCGACGCCGACGCCGTCGTCCACCACCGACGCGATCCAGGTGTACGCCCCGACCGGCACCCCGGACGACCTGTCCGACGCCCTGCGCCACCTGCTCGCCGGTCTCGGCGACCACGGCTACCTGGCGGTCACCGCCTTCCTCGACCCGCACGCCGAGGCCGCCGCCGCACGGCTGCGCCCGCTGCTGGCCGCACTGACCCGACGACCGGTGACCTTCGGTTGGGGACCCCGTTACCTGCAGTCCACCGGGCAATACCACAAGGGCGGCCCGCAGGCGGGTAGCTTTCTTCAGATAACCGGTACGGTCACAGTTGATCTGCCGGTACCCGGCAAGCCGTACACCTTCGGGGAACGACAGGCGGCGCAGGCCGCCGGCGACCGGCGCGCCCTGGCCGGTCGTGGACGCCCGCTACTGCACCTGCACCTGACCGAGCGGTCGGCGGGCCTGACCCGGTTGATCGACGCGGTCGGGTCGCTGCGGGCATGACGATGGACGACGTGGACGAGCGGAGCGAGGAGGCGGCGTGAACCCGCTGCGCGACCCGCAGGACCGGCGGCTGCCGCGGATCCCGGAGCCCTGCGCTCTGGTGATCTTCGGAGTCACCGGTGACCTGGCCCAGAAGAAGCTGCTGCCCGCGGTCTACGACCTCGCCAACCGGGGGCTGCTGCCGCCCGGTTTCGTGGTCGTCGGCTTCGCCCGGCGGGACTGGCGCGACGGCGACTTCGCCTCGCTGGCCCGCGAGGCGGCCAAGGCACACTCCCGCACCCCGTGGCGGGAGGAGGTCTGGTCCCGGCTGGAGCACAACATCAAGTTCGTCGGCGGCTCGTTCGACGACGACACCGCGTTCGACAACCTCGCCTCCTGCCTGGAGGGGCTGCGCGACAGCCACGGCATCCACGGCAACGCGGCGTTCTACTTCTCCATCCCCCCGGCGGCCTTCCCGGTGGTGCTCAAGCAACTCGCCCGCACCGGCATGGCCGACAACGAGAAGTGCGGCGGCTGGCGGCGGGTCGTGGTGGAGAAGCCGTTCGGGCACGACCTGCCCTCGGCCAAGGCGCTCAACGACCTGGTCGACGACGTGTTCACCCGCAAGGACGTCTTCCGCATCGACCACTACCTGGGCAAGGAGACGGTCCAGAACATCCTCGCGCTGCGGTTCGCGAACAGCCTCTTCGAGCCACTGTGGAACTCGCAGTACGTCGACTCGGTGCAGATCACCATGGCCGAGGACGTCGGCATCGGCTCCCGGGCCGGCTTCTACGACTCCGTCGGCACCGCCCGCGACGTGCTGCAGAACCACCTGCTGCAACTGCTCGCCCTGGTCGCGATGGAGGAGCCGACCAGCTTCGACGCCGACGAGATCCGGGCCGAGAAGCTCAAGGTGCTCAAGGCGATCACCCTGCCGCACGACGTCGCCGACGGCACCGTACGCGGGCAGTACCTGCCCGGCTGGGTCGGCGGCCAGCGGGCCAAGGGATACCTGGAGGAGGACGGCGTCCCGCAGACGTCGACCACCGAGACGTACGTCGCGGTGCGGCTGGGCATCCAGAACCGCCGCTGGGCCGAGGTGCCGTTCTACATCCGGGCCGGCAAGCGGCTGCCCCGACGGGTCACCGAGGTCGCGGTGATGTTCAAGCGGGCCCCGCACCTGCCGTTCACCGCGGCCGACATGGAGATGCTCGGCAACAACCAGCTCGTCATCCGGGTCCAACCGGACGAGGGCGTGGTGCTCAAGTTCGGCTCCAAGGTGCCGGGGACCACCATGGAGGTCCGCGACATCGCGATGGACTTCCAGTACGGCGAGGCGTTCACCGAGTCCAGCCCGGAGGCGTACGAGCGTCTGGTCCTGGACGTGCTGATCGGCGACCGCACGCTCTTCCCGGACGCCGCCGAGGTGGAACAGAGCTGGGCCGTGGTGGACCCGCTGGTGGCCGCCTGGGAGGGCAGCAAGCCCGAGCCGTACCGGTCCGGTGAGTGGGGTCCCCGGGCCTCCGACGAGATGCTGGCCCGCGAAGGCCGCGCCTGGCGGCGGGCGTGACCGGGCACCGCGAGCGAACCTGGAGGCTCCGTTGATCGGATTGTGGGACACCACCGGCAACGAGGTGGTGAAGGCGCTCGCCGCCGAACGACGCAGTGCCGGTGGCGTGGCCAGCGGCATGGCCCTGACCCTGATCGTGGTGGTGGACGAGAAGCGGGTCCGCGAGGCCGAGGCGGCGGCCACCATCGCCGCCGCCGCGCACCCGTGCCGGCTGCTCGTGGTGGTCCGCTCCGACGTCGACCGGGACCGCAACCGCCTCGACGCGGAGATCGTCGTCGGTGGCCGGTTGGGCCCGTGCGAGGCCGTGGTGATGCGGATGTACGGCCGCCTCGCGCTGCACGCCGAGTCCGTCGTGATGCCGCTGCTGGTGCCGGACGTACCGGTGGTCACCTGGTGGCACGGCGAGCCGCCGGACGAGATCGCCACCGACTTCCTCGGTGTGGTCGCCGACCGGCGGATCACCGACTCCGCCCAGGCCGCCGACCCGATCGAGGCGCTGCGGCTGCGGGCGCGCGACTACGCCCCCGGCGACACCGACCTCGCCTGGACCCGGATCACCCCGTGGCGCACCCTGGTCGCCGGTGCCTTCGACACCACCGAGGCGCAGCTCACCGAGGCGGCGGTGGTCGCACCGCCGACCGACCCGACGGCCGCGCTGATGCGGGGCTGGCTCCGCAGCCGACTCGGCATCAAGCCGCGCTGGGAGCGGACCAAGGAGTTCCCCCGAATGCGCGAGGTGCAGCTGCGCTGCGCCAACGGCGACGAGCTGACGCTGACCCGGGACGACAGCATGGCCGTCTTCCGGCGGACCGGCCAGGAGGACCGGGTGCTGCCGCTGGTGCGTCGGCCGCTCGGCGACGAACTGGCCGAGGAGTTGCGCCGGCTCGGCTCCGACCAGGTGTACGCCGAGGCGCTCGGCGCCTTCGCCGGGCTGACCAACCTGGACCGGCGCTCCGGTCAACGCGTGCACGTCTGGAAGGACCCGAGCACCGCACGGCGGGCCGAGGCGGGCGTCACCGCGCACAGCTCCACCAGCACCGATTCCTGACCGTCCGGCCCGGATACCCCACCACGACACCGACCGCCGGTGCGGTCGCGGAAGGACAGCATGACTGAGGCGAGTGTCGCCGTACACGCCGACGCGGATCTGCTGGCGCAGGCCGTCGCGGCACGGTTGGTGGTGAAGCTGCTCGACGCGCAGGCCGAACGGGGCCAGGCGGCGGTGGTGCTCACCGGCGGGCGGATCGCGGCGGCGGTCTACCGGGCGGTCGGCGCCCTGCCGGCCAAGGACGCGGTGGACTGGTCCCGGGTGGACTTCTGGTGGGGCGACGAACGGTTCCTGCCGGCCGGCGACCCGGACCGCAACGAGACGCAGGCCCGCGCGGCCCTCCTCGACGCGCTGCCTCTCGACCCGGACCGGATCCACCCGATGCCGTCGTCGGACGCGGGCGCCGACCCGGAGGAGGCCGCCGCCCGCTACGCGGCCGAGCTGGCCCGGGCTGCCCGGCCCGGCACCGCCGCCCTGCCCCACTTCGACGTGCTGATGCTCGGCGTGGGCGAGGACGGGCACGTCGCCTCGGTCTTCCCCGAGCACCCGGTGCACTACGAGAGCCGTCCGGTCAGCGCGGTGCGGGGCAGCCCCAAGCCGCCGCCGGTGCGGACCACCCTGACCCTGCCGACCATCAACACCGCCGAAGAGGTGTGGCTGGTGGCCGGTGGCTCCGACAAGGCCCAGGCGGTCGGCATGGCGCTGGCCGGTGCCGGGCCGGTGCAGGTGCCGGCGGCCGGTGTCCAGGGCACCAGCCGCACCCTCTGGCTGCTGGACCGCGCCGCCGCCGCCGATCTCCCCGCGCGCTTCCGCAGCCTGCGCTGACGCGTGCAAGGAAGGGTCCCCTGCTAACGCCTCGTGCATAGCAGGGGACCCTTCCTCACACTTTCAGCGCGAGCCCCATGCCTGCGGCAGGCAGCGGGATTCAGCGGGCGCCGCGTCGGCGACGCAGCGCCGCGAGGGCCTCGGCGAGGATCGCCTCCCCCTCCGCCTCGGTACGCCGCTCCTTCACGTACGCCAGGTGGCTCTTGTAGGGCTCGGCGCGTACCCGGCCGGGCGGGTCGTGGGCGTCCGTCCCCGCCGGCAACCCGCAGCGCGGGCAGTCCCAGGTCGGCGGCGCCTGCACCTCGGCCACGAGACGGATGTCGGTGCGGTGCCCGTTACGGCACCAGTAGCTCACCGACCGGCACGGGACCGGCTGATGGCGTTCGGAATGGCGTGGGGGCGCGGACCCGACCCGGGCGCCCCGGATGACATGGCCGTTCGACACGGCGCTCGCTCCTGTCGTCGGAGGGGACCGCCGTCGAGGGGTGGACGGCGGGCGACGCGGTGCAGCGGGTGTAACGGACTGCGCGCGGCCCGTCGAGTGACGGACCGCGCGCAGATTGTACGACTGGAGAGGCGGGCTCAGACCCCCGTGCCGACTTCGAGCCGGAGCCAGAGCCCGAGCCCGACGATGCAGGCGAACCAGACGATGCCCACCAGGACGGTGTAGCGATCGAGGTTCTTCTCCGCCACCGACGACCCGGCCAGGCTGGAACTGACCCCACCGCCGAACATGCTGGACATCCCACCGCCCTTGCCCCGGTGCAGCAGAATCAGCAGGACGAGCAGAACGCTCGTGATGACCAGCAACACGATCAACGTGTAGGCGAACCAGATCGGCATGGCGGGGGTCAGTCCTCTCGTTACGATCCTCGCCCGGACAGGTCGGGCACGGCGGCACCGACCGGCGGACGGGCGGAGTCAAGGATAGCGAGCGATCAGCCGGTGATGTGCTCCGGGAACCGGCAGATCTTCGCGAACTCCTCGGCGTCCAGGCTGGCGCCACCCACCAGGGCACCGTCCACGTCCGGCTGCGCCATGATCGCGGCCACGTTCGACGACTTCACCGAGCCGCCGTAGAGGACCCTGACCTGGTCCGCGGTGGCCTGGTCGAAGGTCTCGGCGAGCCGGGACCGCACCGCGCCGCACACCTCCTGGGCATCCTCGGGGGTCGCCGTCTTGCCGGTGCCGATCGCCCAGACCGGCTCGTACGCGACGACGACCTTGGTGACCTGCTCGGCGGTGAGCCCCTTCAGGGCCGCGTCGAGCTGGTCGGCGCAGTGCGCCACGTGCCCGCCCTGCTCGCGGACGTCCAGCCCCTCCCCCACGCAGAGGATCGGGGTGAGCCCGTTGGCCAGCGCGGCCTGCACCTTGGCGTTGACCAGCGCGTCGTCCTCGTCGTGGTAGGCACGCCGCTCGGAGTGCCCGATCACCACGTAGGTGCAGCCCAGCTTCGCCAGCATCGACCCGGCGATCTCACCGGTGTACGCGCCGGAGGCGTGCGCCGAGAGATCCTGCGCGCCGTAGCCGATGAGCAGCTTGTCGCCCTCCACCACGGTCTGCACCGTGCGCAGGTCGGTAAAGGGCGGCAGGACCACCGTCTCCACGTCGGTCAGCTGCTTCTCATTGAGGCTGGCCGCCAGCTTCTGCACCAGCAGGTTCGCCTCAAGGTGGTTGAGGTTCATCTTCCAGTTGCCGGCCATCAGCGGCCGGCGGGGAGCACTTGCCATCAGTCAGTTCTCCAGGGCCGCGATGCCGGGGAGGGTCTTGCCCTCCAGGTACTCCAGGGAGGCGCCGCCGCCGGTGGAGATGTGGCCGAAGGACTTCTCGTCCAGGCCGAGCGACCGCACCGCCGCCGCCGAGTCACCGCCACCGACCACGCTGAACGCCTCGGACTCGGCGATCGCCTCGGCGACCCCCCGGGTGCCGCCCGCGAACGCGGCCATCTCGAACACGCCCATCGGGCCGTTCCAGAAGATCGTCCGGGCACCGGTACGCAGCGCCGCGGCGAAGCCGGCCACGGTCTCCGGACCGATGTCGAGCCCGACCCGGTGGCTGGGGATGCCGTCGGCCGGCACCACGTCGTGCGCGGCGTCCGGGGCGAAGGCGTCCGCGGCCACCACGTCGACCGGGAGCATGATCTTGCCCTCGCCGCGCTCCAGCAGGTTGCGGCAGGTGTCGACCATGTCCTTCTCGAGCAGCGAGGTACCCACCTCGTGACCCTGCGCCTTGAGGAACGTGAAGCACATGCCGCCACCGATGAGCAGCCGGTCCACGGTCGGCAGCAGCGCCTCGATCACGGCGAGCTTGTCCGAGACCTTGGAACCGCCCAGCACCACCACGTACGGCCGCTCCGGCGACCCGGTGAGCGTGGAGAGCACCTCCACCTCGCGTAGCACCAGGCGACCCGCGACGTGCGGCAGCCGCGCCGGTACGTCGTACACGCTGGCGTGCTTGCGGTGCACCGCACCGAAGGCGTCGTCGACGTACGCGTCGCCCAACGCGGCGAGCTGGTCGGCGAAGGCACCACGCTCGGCGTCGTCCTTGCTGGTCTCACCCTTGTTGAAGCGCAGGTTCTCCAGCAGCGCGACCTCGCCGTCGGCGAGCGCCGCCACGGTGGCCTGGGCCGACTCGCCGACCGTGTCGGCGGCGAAGTGCACCGGCGCGCCGAGCAGCTCACCGAGCCGGCCGGCGACCGGGGTGAGGCTGAACTGCGGGTCCGGTGCGCCCTTCGGCCGACCCAGGTGCGAGCAGACGACCACCTTCGCGCCGGCGGAGACCAGCGCGCCCAGCGTCGGCAGCACCGCCCGGATCCGACCGTCGTCGGTGATCTCACCGGTCTGCTTGTCGAGCGGGACGTTCAGGTCGGCGCGCACCAGCACGCGCCGACCCGACACCCCCTCGGCGAGCAGGTCGTCGAGGTTGCGGATGGTCGCACTCACAGCGACTTGCCGACCAGCTTGACCAGGTCGACCAGACGGTTCGAGTAGCCCCACTCGTTGTCGTACCAGCCGACGACCTTGACCTGGTTGCCGATCACCTTGGTCAGCGGCGCGTCGAAGATGCAGGACGCCGGGTCGGTGACGATGTCGGCCGACACGATCGGGTCCTCGTTGTAGACCAGGATGCCCTTGAGCGGACCCTCGGCAGCGGCCTTCAGCGCGGCGTTGACCTCGTCCACCGTGGTCTCCCGACCGACGGTCACGGTGAGGTCGGTGGCCGAGCCGGTGGGGATCGGCACCCGCAGCGCGTACCCGTCCAGCTTGCCCTTGAGCTCCGGCAGCACCAAGCCGATCGCCTTCGCGGCACCGGTCGAGGTCGGCACGATGTTCAGCGCGGCGGCCCGGGCCCGACGCAGGTCGGAGTGGGGCGCGTCCTGCAGGTTCTGGTCCTGGGTGTACGCGTGGATCGTGGTCATCAGACCCTGCTCGATGCCGAACGTGTCGTGCAGCACCTTGGCCATCGGCGCGAGGCAGTTCGTGGTGCAGGAGGCGTTCGAGATGATGGTGTGCTTGGCCGGGTCGTACTGGTCCTGGTTGACACCCATCACCACGGTGACGTCTTCGTTCTTGGCCGGCGCCGAGATGATGACCTTCTTGGCCCCACCGTCGACGTGCGCCTTCGCCTTGGTGGCGTCGGTGAAGAAGCCGGTCGACTCGATGACGACGTCGACGTTCAGGTCGCCCCACGGCAGCGCGGCCGGGTCACGCTCGGCGTACGCCTTGATGGTCTTGCCGCCGACGGTGATCTCGTCAGCGGTGGCCTTGACCTCGTGCGGGAGGCGACCCAGAATGCTGTCGTACTTGAGCAGGTGAGCGAGCGTCGCGTTGTCGGTCAGGTCGTTGACGGCCACGACCTCGACGTCAGCGCCGGACGCCAGCACTGCCCGGAAGAAGTTACGGCCGATCCGGCCGAAGCCGTTGATGCCAACCCGGATGGTCACAGGTCCCATCTCCTCGCGTTCTGGTTCGCCGGCGTGGAGACCCTCGGCCGGCGAAGTGATGTGCGCCGACCGTTGGAGCCGGCCGTTGACGGTTCATCTCGGCCACCCCGCCGCGGTCCGAGGGACCTGACCGCCCCGAGGCGGTGGGTTCGGCGGGGAGCGCCGGTGCCGGCCCCCTTGCCGTACGCAGCGACCATATCCGAGCGCGGCGAGCCGTGCCGCGCCGGGTGGTTGCCCTCACCCGCACCGCCGGACGCCGTACCGCCTCGCCGACGCGCGGCGACGAGGGCGCGCCTCGCCGGCCCGCCCGCGCCGGGACGACCCACCGTCCTATCAGACCACGAGCATGTCGGGCGTGACGGCCGCTTCGGTATCCGGGATGCCCAGGTCGCGGGCCCGCTTGTCGGCCAGCGCCAGCAGCCGGCGGATCCGCCCGGCGATGGCGTCCTTGGTCAACGGCGGGTCGGCCAACGCGCCCAACTCCTCCAGCGACGCCTGCCGGTGCTCCAGCCGCAGCCGACCGGCCGACGTCAGGTGCTCGGGCGCATCCTCGGCGAGGATCTCCAGGGCCCGGGTCACCCGGGCCGCCGCCGCCACCGCAGCCCGCGCCGAGCGCCGCAGGTTGGCGTCGTCGAAGTTGGCCAGCCGGTTGGCGGTGGCCCGCACCTCGCGGCGGACCCGACGCTCCTCCCAGGCCAGCACACTGGAGTGGGCACCGACCCGGGTCAGCAGCGCGGCGATCGCGTCACCGTCCTTGACCACCACCCGGTCGACGCCGCGTACCTCCCGCTGTTTGGCGGTGATGCCGATCCGGCGGGCGGCGCCGACCAGCGCCAACGCCGACTCCGGCCCCGGACAGGTGATCTCCAGGGCGCTGGAGCGGCCCGGCTCGGTCAGCGAGCCGTGCGCCATGAAGGCACCCCGCCACGCGGACACCGCGCAGCAGACGTTGGCGGCGACCACGTGCGGCGGCAACCCGCGCACCGGCCGACCCCGCACGTCCAGCAGGCCGGTCTGCCGGGCCAGGGCCTCGCCGTCCTTGACCACCCGGACGATGAAGTGGCTGCCCTTGCGCAGCCCGCCGGAGGCCAGTACGTGGATCTCGCTCGAATAGCCGTAGACCTCGGCGATCTCCCGCCGCAACCGACGGGCCACCGCGCCGGTGTCGAGTTCCGCCTCCACCACCACCCGCCCGGAGACGATGTGCAGCCCACCGGCGAACCGCAACAGCGCGGCCATCTCCGCCCGCCGGCAGCAGGGCTTGGGCACGTCGACCCGACTCAGCTCGTCCTTGACCGCAGCCGTCATCGCCATTGTGCGTCCCCTCACGGACCCGTTCCGGCGTGTCGCCGGAGATTACGTACGTGTCTAACGATCGGCGCCCAGTACGGGCACCAGGGCGGCGCCCAGGGCGGCCGGATCATGCCGGGGAGTGCCGTCATCGACCGCGACGGGAGCGAGGACCAATCGGGCTCCCAGGGATTCTGCCGCACGGTCGACCGGCTCGGGGGCACCGACCGCCTTGGCGTCGGCGAGCACCACGTCGACCGTCAACTCCGGCAGATACCAGCGCAGCGCCGCCAGGTGATCGGCGACGGAGAGACCGAGCGTCTCCTTCTCGGCGGCCAGGTTGAGCGTGACCAGGCGTCGGGCCGGGCTGGCCAGGATCGCCGCGGCCAACTGCGGCACCAGCAGGTGCGGCAGGACGCTGGTGTACCAACTGCCCGGCCCGAAGATCAACCAGTCGGCGGCACCGATCGCGGCGACCGCCTGCGGGCACGCCGCCGGCGCCTGCGGGGTCAGTCGCACCGACTCGACCCGGCCCGTGGTGATCGCCACCTGGTGCTGGCCGCGTACCGTGCACACCTCGTCCGGGCGGCCGGGGTCCGCGGCGCGTACCCGGGCCTCGATGTCGACCGGCTGGCAGGACATCGGCAGCACCCGCCCGACCGCGCCGAGCATCGCCCCGGCGTGCTCCAGCGCCGCCACCGGGTCGCCGAGCTGCTCCATCAACCCGGCG
The DNA here is from genome assembly GCF_004307965.1 of Verrucosispora sp. SN26_14.1. Lineage (NCBI taxonomy): Bacteria > Bacillati > Actinomycetota > Actinomycetes > Micromonosporales > Micromonosporaceae > Micromonospora > Verrucosispora sp. SN26_14.1. Next base: position 9,919 of record NZ_SISL01000042.1, read on the forward strand.
ATCACCAGGTTGCCGACCGCGTGTCCACCCAACCCGTCACCCTTACCGGGCAGGCCGCGCGTCGCCGGGCCGAACCGGTGCTGGAAGAGCCCGGCGCTGCGTCGGGTGGCCGGATGGTCGCCGGCCAGCGCGACCAGCGCCTGCCGCAGGTCACCGGGGGGCAACCCGCCCCGCTCGGCGCGCAGCCGTCCGCTGGAGCCGCCGTCGTCGCCGACGGTCACCACCGCCGTGATGTCGAGGTCGAGCCCGGGGGCGCAGCGACGTAACGCCCGTAACGACACGGACAGGCCGTGCCCGCCCCCGAAGGCCACCACCCGGACCGTCATTCGCGCCCCAGATCCCGATGCTGTGCGTTGGCGGCCAGCCCGGCACGACGCAGCCGGGCCGCCAGTTCCTCGGCGATCGCCACACTCCGGTGCTTGCCGCCGGTGCAGCCGACCGCCACGGTCAGGTACCGCTTGCCCTCCCGCTCGAAACCGGCGGTGGTGGCGCCGACCAGGTCCGCGTACCCGTCGACGAACGCGTCGGCGCCCACCTGGCTCAGCACGTACGCGCTGACCGCCTCCTCCCGCCCGGTGTGCTCACGCAGCTCCGGCACCCAGTACGGGTTGGGCAGGAACCGGGCGTCCATCACGAAGTCGGCGTCCGGCGGCAGGCCGTACTTGAAGCCGAACGAGATCACGGTCAGCCGCAGTCGCCGCGCGTCCTCCCCGCCGAACAGCTCCTCGATGCGTCGGCGGAGCTGGTTGACGTTGAGGTGGCTGGTGTCGATGATCACGTCGGCCTGGTCGCGGGCCTCCTCCAGCAGGCCCCGCTCGACGGCGATGCCGTCGGCGAGCCGCCCGTCACCCTGCAACGGGTGTGAGCGCCGCACGCTCTCGAAGCGCCGGATCAGCACCTCGTCGTCGGCGTCGACGAAGACCACCCGGGGGGCGTAGCCACGCTCCTTCAACTCCCGGATCGCCTCGGCCAGATCGGTGGAGAAGGCACGCGAGCGGACGTCCAGCACCATCGCCGTGCGCCGGGCCGCGCCACCGGCCTTCACCGCCAGCTCGGCCATGTCCAGCAGCAGTGCCTGCGGCAGGTTGTCCACCACGTAGAAGCCGACGTTCTCCAGGGCCCGGGCCACGGTGCTGCGCCCGCCACCGGAGAGGCCGGTGACCACGACCAGGGTGGTGTCCGTCTCGCCGGCCACTCTCCCGGACTGCTCACCGGGTACGCCGCCGTGGTGACCGGTCGTGTGCGCCTCGCCCACCCATCAACCCCCAAGCCGTGGCGCCGCGGTCGGAGCCGACCGGGCATGGTCAAGCGCCGACTCTAGCTCGCCGGTCCCGACCCGACGGAGCGCACCGCCGCACCCGTCCCACCAGCACCGCCGCCGCCGGCCCGGGAGTGTAAGGAGGGGTCCCCTGCTATACACGAGGCGTTAGAAAGGGTCCCTTCCTTTCACGGCTCGTGTCGGCTGACTGACGGCACGTGACGTCCGGGACCGTTATCCTCCGGAAATGGGGAGGCACGGGGCGCGGCTGCGCTGGGTGGTGGCCCTTGTCTCGGTCACGATCGCGGTGCTGGCCACGGTGGATCGTTTCGTCGAACGGGAACGTGAGTGGGCACACGGCGGTGACCAGGTCGCGGTGACCGTCGAGGCCCGCATGCCGGAACCGGACCGGGTGGCACGCGCCGCCGCCGCGCTCGGCTGGCCGCATGCGACCGACCGCGTCCACGGCGATCCCGACCGGCAGTCGGTGGTGCTGCGGCTGCGCTGGTCCGGGCCGCCCCGCAAGGGCTCCTACCAGGTCTTGCTGCTGGACGATCGACAGTCACCGCCCCGGGTGCTGCGCCCCGAGGGCGGCTACGACGCCGCCGGCGACACCGGATTCGGCTGGTCCACCGAGTACGAGGTGCTGGCCGCCCGGTACGACTGGCTGGCCGACACCGGCGCCCGGGAGGAGCCGGACGATACGGCGGGAAGCGCACCGCATGTCGGCGCGATCGGCACCCGCGCGACCGGCGACGGCAGCCTGATCGGGGTGTTCCGCCTCGCTCCCGACGCGCTGCCGCTGGAGGACCCGACCCGCCTGGTGGTGGCCTTCTGCCACGTCGACGACGACGGCGAGGTCCGCTGGGCCAAACGCGTCCCCGTCCCCCCGAGCTACTGAGCCCATCAGCCGTCAACGTGGCACCGCAGCTAGCCGACACGCCGGGGCGAGACCAGCTGCACTGCCACGATCCGGGTGCTGCCCGGCCAGTCGCGCGACGTCGGCGGGGGAACGGCGGTCCGTACCGCAGGCGGTGTGGCTCGTAGAATCCTCGGATGGTCTCCCCCGCCGACGTGAGCGTCACCGAACTGGCCACCTCCGACGCGCCCATCAGCGAAAAGGTGACAGCGACGCTCGACGTGCTGCGGCGGGTCTTCGGGTACGACGCGTTCCGCGGCTTCCAGCAGGAGGTCATCGAGCACGTGGTGGCCGGCGGGGACGCGCTGGTGCTGATGCCGACCGGCGGCGGCAAGTCGCTCTGCTACCAGATTCCGGCGCTGGTCCGGGACGGTGTCGCGGTGGTGATCTCGCCGTTGATCGCGTTGATGCAGGACCAGGTCGACGCGTTGACCGCCGTCGGGGTCAGGGCCGGGTTCCTGAACTCCACGCTGGATCTGGACACCCGTCGACTGGTCGAGGCGGAGTTCGTCGCCGGGGAGATCGACCTGCTCTACCTCGCGCCGGAGGCGCTGGCCAGCCGGGCCACGCTGAGCCTGCTGGAGCGGGGCCGGATCAGCCTCTTCGCCATCGACGAGGCGCACTGCGTGTCGCAGTGGGGGCACGACTTCCGGCCGGACTACCTCAACCTGTCGATGCTGCACGAGCGCTGGCCGGGCGTACCCCGGATCGCGCTGACCGCCACCGCGACCAGTGCCACCCGCACGGAGATCGCCACCCGGCTCAACCTGACCGAGGCGCGGCACTTCGTGGCCAGCTTCGACCGGCCCAACATCCAGTACCGGATCGTGCCCAAGCGGGAGGCACGCAAGCAACTGCTCGCCCTGCTGCGCGACGAGCACCCGGGCGAGGCCGGCATCGTCTACTGCCTGTCGCGGGCCTCGGTGGAGAAGACGGCCGAGTTCCTCACCGCCAACGGCATCGACGCACTGCCCTACCACGCCGGTCTGGACGCGGCGACCCGCGCCGCCAACCAGCAGCGGTTCCTGCGCGCCGACGGCGTGGTGATGGTGGCGACGATCGCCTTCGGCATGGGCATCGACAAGCCGGACGTCCGCTTCGTCGCCCACCTCGACCTGCCCAAGTCGGTGGAGGGCTACTACCAGGAGACCGGTCGCGCCGGCCGGGACGGACTGCCGTCGACCGCCTGGCTGGCGTACGGGCTCCAGGACGTCGTCCAGCAACGCAAGATGATCGACACCTCCGAGGGCGACCTGGCCCACCGACGTAACCTCGCCGCGCACCTCGACGCGATGCTGGCGCTCTGCGAGACGGTCCGCTGCCGCCGGGTGCAGTTGCTCGACTACTTCGGGCAGCGCCTGGACGGTGACTGCGGCAACTGTGACACCTGCCTGGCTCCGCCGGAGTCCTGGGACGGGACGGTCGCCGCGCAGAAGCTGCTCTCCACGGTGTTCCGGCTGGACCGGGAACGCAACCAGCGGTTCGGTGCCGGACACTGCGTCGACATCCTGCTGGGCAAGAGCACCGACAAGATCGTCCAGCACCGGCACGACTCACTCACCGTCTTCGGCATCGGCGACGATCTGAGCGAGGCGGAGTGGCGGGGCGTGGTACGCCAGTTGCTCGCCGAGGGCCTGCTCGCCGTCGAGGGCGACTACGGCACCCTGGCGCTCACCGACGCCAGCGCCGAGGTGCTCGGCCGTCGACGTACCGTGATGATGCGTCGGGAGCCGGCCCGGCCGGCGAAGACGGCCAAGCCCCGGGGCGCGGCCACCGTGGTCGCGGAACTGCCGGCCGAGGCCGCCGGTACGTTCGAGCGCCTGCGCGCCTGGCGCGCGACCAGTGCCAAGGAGCAGGGCGTACCCGCCTACGTCATCTTCCACGACGCCACGTTGCGGCAGATCGCCGCCGACGCCCCGTCCTCGCTGGACGAGCTGTCCCGGATCAGCGGTGTCGGCGAGAACAAGCTGGCCAAGTACGGCGAGCAGATCCTCTCGGTGCTGGCCGACCCGACCTGATCCGCCCGCCCGCCCGCTGCTCGCCACTCTTGAACGCGCCGCTGTTCACGCGCCTACTGTTCGGCAGTCGGCGGGAGCGGTGAGCCTGCCTCCCTGGCGTGCGGCAGCTTCTCCTGCCTGACCAGGTCGGCGCCTTTCGAGCTGACCCGTTCGTGCTGTCGGACGCGGTGACCGGAGGTGAACCACTCACGCCGCCGGGAGTGGTGCCACGTCGGTGCACACCCTCGGAAGGGGTGACCCGTCGGTGCAGTCAGCTCGATAGTCGTGAGACCTCACCTGGCAAGGCCGACGACGACGCGGTCCGGTGCCGAACCACGTCGGCAAGGTCGGGTCGTCGACCGACGCGGGCGACCAGCCTGGTGCTCGACAGGTTCGGGCGGAAACTGCCCTCGACCTCGATCACACCGAGCCGACAAGGCGACGAGGCCCCGAGGTTGCCGCGCGGGGTTCGATGGGACGGTCGCGTCGGACCTGACCGCGAGGATCAGTCAGTGCCGGCCTGACTGTCGGTGGCACCGAGGGCGGTGAGGATCGCCTCGGCGGTGCGGCGGCCGACGCCGGGGACCTCGGTGATCTCGTCCACGGTGGCGGCCGAGAGTCGCTTGAGCGAGCCGAAGTGGCGCAGCAGCGCCTTGCGACGGACTTCGCCGAGGCCGGGGACACTGTCCAGCGCGGAGGTGGTCATCCGCTTCGAGCGGCGCTGCCGGTGGAAGGTGATGGCGAAGCGGTGCGCCTCGTCGCGTACCCGTTGGAGCAGGTACAGCCCCTCGGAGGTGCGCGGCAGGATGACCGGGAAGTCGTCGTCGGGCAGCCAGACCTCCTCCAGCCGCTTGGCGAGGCCACACAGCGCCACGTCGTCGATGCCCATCTCGGCCAGGGCCTGGGCGGCGGCGGCCACCTGCGGCGCGCCGCCGTCGACCACCACCAACTGCGGCGGGTACGCGAACCTGCGCGGCCGCCCGGTCGTCGGGTCGACCAACACACCCACCCCCGGCTCGGCCTCGCCCAGGTCCGCCCCGTCGCGCGTCGCCTCAGCGGAGGCGGGAAGGTCAACAGCGGACTCCGCACCCGCCTCGCCGGTCTCGGCGCGGGCGTCGAGGTAGCGGGCGAAACGGCGGCGCAGCACCTCGGACATCGCGGAGAGGTCGTCGGTGGCGCCCCGGATGATGAAGCGGCGGTACTCGCTCTTGCGGGGCAGTCCGTCCTCGAAGACGACCATGCTGGCCACCACGTCGGTGCCCTGGATCTGCGAGATGTCGAAGCACTCGATGCGCAACGGCGCGGTCCGCATGGCGAGCGCGTCACTGATCTCGTCGAGCGCTTTGCCCCGCGTGGTGAGGTCGCCGGCCCGCTTGAGCTTGTGCCGGGCCAACGCGTCCTTCGCGTTGCGCTCGACCGTCTCCATCAGGGTGCGCTTGTCGCCGCGCTGCGGCACCCGCAGGGTCACGCGGCTGCCCCGATGGTGCGAGAGCCAGTCGGCGAGGGCCTCGGCGTCGGCGGGCAGCTCCGGCACCAGCAGCTCACGGGGGACGTCGGTCTCGCCCTGCTCACCGCCGTAGACCTGAGTGCAGAAGTGGTGCACCAGGTCTCCGGTGCTGAGGTCCTCGGTCTTCTCCACCACCCAGCCGCGCTGGCCGCGTACCCGGCCGCCGCGTACGTGGAAGACCTGCACGGCGGCTTCCAGCGGGTCGTCGGCGAACGCGACCACGTCGGCGTCGGTGCCGTCGCCGAGCACCACGGTCTGCTTCTCCATCGCCCGGCGCAAGGCGGCGACGTCGTCGCGCAGCCGGGCCGCCCGCTCGAACTCCAGCGCCTCGCTGGCCTCGGTCATCTCGCGTTCCAGCTTGCGGACCATGGAGTCGGTGCGACCGGCCATGAAGTCGCAGAAGTCGTCGACGATCTCGCGGTGCCGTTCGGCGGTGACGCTGCCGACGCAGGGCGCCGAACACTTGCCGATGTACCCGAGCAGGCAGGGACGGCCCACCTGCCCGGCCCGTTTGAACACCCCGGCGGAGCAGGTCCGCGCCGGGAAGACCCGCAGCAGCAGGTCGAGGGTCTCGCGGATCGCCCAGGCGTGCGAGTACGGCCCGAAGTAGCGCACCCCCTTGCGCTTGCTGCCCCGCATCACCTGTAGCCGTGGGTACTCCTCGTCGAGGGTGACCGCCAGGTACGGGTACGACTTGTCGTCGCGGTAGCGGACGTTGAACCTCGGGTCGTACTGCTTGATCCAGAGGTATTCGAGCTGGAGCGCCTCGACCTCGGTGCCGACGGTGACCCAGTCGACCGACTCGGCGGTGGTGACCATCTGCTGGGTGCGCTGGTGCAGCCCCCACAGGTCGCCGAAGTAGGAGTTGAGCCGGCTGCGTAGGCTCCGCGCCTTGCCGACGTAGATCACCCGGCCGGTGCCGTCGTAGAAGCGGTAGACCCCCGGCGCCTCGGGGATGGTGCCCGGCGCGGGACGGTAGGTCGACGGATCAGCCACACTCCGAGACTAGTCGCCACCCCCGACAGCCCTGATCATCCCCACTCGCCCCTTTCTCCGCCCGTCCGGGGTCGGCGTACCGGGGAGTCGTGATTGATGCCTTCCAATCTCGGGCGCCGACCCCTACCATCCAGTAACCGAATGTTCTTCACGTAATGATCCCGCCCGATGGTCCCCCGTCCACAGAGGATCGCCATGCCTGCTCACCCCGCCACCCGCCGGCTGCTCGCCGGTGCGACCGCCGCCCTCGCGGTCGCCACCGCGCTCGTCGGCGTGTCGTCCCCCGCCACCGCCACCGCCACCCCCGTCCCCGACGCCGGCACCCTCGCCGTGAACGTCGCCAGCGCCTTCGCCGGCAACGACTACTGCCTCGGCGAGTGCTCCGAGATCCTGCCGCCCGGCCAGAACGGCAACGCCACCCTCGTCGAGGTCCTGGGCAACCAGGCGTTCGGCACGCTGCCCCGGCACTCCGCCGACCAGCTCGACACATACGCCAACCTGGTCTACGGCTACGCCGGGCTGCGCGAGGACCAGGTCAGCACGTTCTTCCGGGACGCCTCCTTCGGCGTCGCCCCCGGCCAGGTCGAACGCGACTACTCCCCGCGTTCCGACGTGCGGATCGTGCGCGACCGGACCAACGGTGTCCCGCACATCACCGGCACCACCCGGGGCGGCACCATGTACGGCGCCGGGTACGCCGGAGCCGAGGACAGACTCTTCACGATGGACCTGCTGCGGCACGTCGGTCGGGGCACGCTGACCCCGTTCGCCGGTGGCGCACCGGGCAACCGGGCGCTGGAGCAGAGCGTGTGGCGCACCTCCCCGTACACGGAGGCGGACCTGCAGGCCCAGGTGAACGCCTTGCGCGGCAAGGGTGGGACGCGCGGCGAGCAGCTCTACGCCGACGTGCAGGAGTACGTCGCCGGGGTCAACGCCTACATCCAGACCTGCATGGCCAACCGCAACTGCCCCGGCGAGTACGTGCTGACCGGTCACCTCGACGCGATCACGAACGCCGGTGGACCGAAGCCGTTCGTGATGACCGACCTGATCGCCATCGCCGGGGTCGTCGGCGGCCTGTTCGGCGGCGGTGGCGGCACCGAGATGCAGTCGGCGCTGGTCCGCATCGCGGCCCGGGCCAAGTTCGGTCCGACCGACGGCGACCGGGTGTGGAACGCCTTCCGGGGGCAGAACGACCCGGAGACCGTGCTGACCCTGCACGACGGGCAGAGCTTCCCGTACGGTGACGCCGCGCCGAACGCGCCCAGTGTGGTGCTGCCGGACGCCGGGTCGGCCCGGGTCGAGCCGATCGTCACCGACCAGACCGGCTCCGCCACCACCGCCACGACCTCGAACCGCAGCTCGGAACTGGCCGCCGCGCTCTCCGGGCTGACCATCGACCCGGCGCACCGGGGCATGTCCAACGCGGCCGTGGTCTCCGCCGCCCACTCGGCCACCGGACATCCGATCGCCGTCTTCGGGCCGCAGACCGGCTACTTCTCCCCGCAACTGCTGATGGTGCAGGAGTTGCAGGGCCCGGGCATCAGCGCCCGGGGCGCCGCCTTCGCCGGACTCAACCTCTATGTCCTGCTCGGCCGGGGCCAGGACTACGCGTGGAGCGCCACCTCCTCGATCCACGACATCACCGACACGTACGCGGTGCCGCTCTGCGTGCCCGGCGGCGGAACGCCGACGCCGGCCAGCAACCACTACCTCTTCCGGGGCCAGTGCCTGGCGATGGAGGAGCTGTCCCGGGTCAACCGGTGGACCCCGACCGTCGCCGACGGCACCGCGGCCGGGTCGTACAAGCTGGTCGCCTGGCGTACCAAGCTGGGCCTGGTGGGCTGGCGCGGCACGGTGGGCGGGGTGCCGCACGCGTTCACCCAACTGCGCTCCACCTACGGTCGTGAGGCCGACTCGGCCATCGGCTTCCAGATGTTCAACGACCCGACCCAGATGGGTTCCGCCGAGGCGTTCCTCACCTCCGCCAACAACGTCGAGTATGCCTTCAACTGGTTCTACGTCAACTCCACCCAGTCGGCGTACTTCAACTCCGGGCTCAACCCGGTGCGGGCCGCCGGCAGCAACCCGAACCTGCCGATGAAGGCCGAACGGGCCTACGAGTGGCAGGACTTCGACCCGGCGACCGGCACCGCGCGGTACGCGCCGCGCTCGGCCCACCCGCAGTCAATCAACCAGGACTACTACATCAGCTGGAACAACAAGCAGGCCAAGGACTTCGGTGCCGCCGACGGCAACTTCAGCTTCGGTGCCGTACACCGGGGTGACCTGCTGGACAAGCCGATGAAGGCGGCCATCTCGGCGGGCCGCAAGTTCGACCGGGCCTCGCTGACCGAACTGGTGCAGCGGGCCGGGCTGACCGACCTGCGCGGCGCCGAGGTGCTCGGCGAGCTGATCCGGGTGCTGGAGAGCCAGCCGGTCACCGACAGCGCCCTGGCCACCGAGATCGCCCGGCTCAGGGCCTGGCGACAGGCGGGCGCGCTGCGGGTGGAGACCGCCAAGGGCTCCAAGGTGTACCAGCACGCCGAGGCGATCCGTACCTTCGACGCCTGGTGGCCGCTGCTGGTGCGGGGCATGTTCCGCGACCAGCTCGGCACGGACCTCTACCAGTCCGTGATCAACGCGATGCAGATCAACGAGTCCCCGTCCGGCCTGCAACAGGGCGACGTGTCGAACCTGCCGTCCTCGGCGAACAGCGCGCAGACCCACAAGGGCTCGGCGTTCCAGTACGGCTGGTGGGGCTACGTCGACAAGGACCTGCGGGCGGTGCTCGGTGACCCGGTCGCCGGCGGCCCCGGACGGACCTTCTGCGGCGCCGGCAACCTGGGTACGTGCCGTCAGGTGCTGCTGGACACGCTGCGCACCGCGTCGACGACCCCGGCCGCCCAGACGTACCCGGGCGACGCCACCTGCGCCGCCGGTGACCAGTGGTGCGCGGACGCGATCGTCCAGTCGCCGCTGGGCGGTATCAAGCACGCCACCATCGCCTGGCAGAACCGTCCCACCTACCAGCAGGTGGTGTCGTTCCCGGCCCGACGTGGTGACGCGGTGACCAACCTGGCGACCGGCCGTCCGGTGACCGCCTCCAGCAGCCAGCTCGGCAACGGCGCCGCCCGCGCCGTCGACGGTGACCTGAACACCCGCTGGGCCAGCTCCTGGTCGGACAACCAGTGGCTGCGGGTGGACCTGGGCTCGGTGCGGCAGGTCGGCCGGGTGGCCCTGGCCTGGGAGTCCGCGTACGCCCGGTCGTATCGCGTCGAGGTCTCCGACGACGGCGCCACCTGGCGGACGGTCTGGTCGACCACGGCCGGCGACGGCGGCACCGACGTGCTGACCTTCGCCCCGCAACAGGCCCGCTACGTGCGGGTGTACGGGCTCACCCGGGCCACCACGTACGGCTTCTCGCTGTGGGAGCTGTCCGCGTACGCGCAGTGACGCGGACGGGCGCGGCCGGAGGCGAGTTCGCCCCGGTCGCGCCCGTATCCGTGTGCCCCGCTGTCAGGCCAGCGAGATCTGGTCCCCGTCGACCTTGACCTCCTTGGCCGGCAGGCCGGTGGTCGCCGGCCCGGCCTTGACCGAGCCGTCCTCGATGGAGAACTTGCTGCCGTGACAGGTGCAGTTGATCGTCCCGCCGTCGACGTTCGACACCGGGCAGCCCTGGTGCGTGCAGATCGGGTCGAACCCCTTGAACTCCCCGGCGCTGGGCTGGGTGATCACCACGCCCTGCGCGGCGAAGACCGCACCGCCGCCGACCGGGATGTCGGCGGTCCTGGCCAGTGACTGCGCCCCCTCACGGTCCCCGCCGCCGGGGTCACCGGTGTTGGTGACCTGAGGTCCGCCGCTGGTCGGGGCCGCGCCGTCACCGGAGTCGTCACCGCCGCCGCACCCGGCCAGCACCACCGCCGCGCCGACCGCGCCCACGCCGGTCAGCAGGCTCCGTCGGGTACGCGTGTCCGGTCCGGCCAGCACCTGATCGTCACTCATGCCGCCTCGCTTCTCTCTTCGGCTACCACCGTGCATGATCCGTGGCTACGTCTCTCGACACGCACCACTCTGCCCGGTGGTTCACCCGATCGGCCACTCGGGCGTACCCCAACGGGTGGGCCCGACCGCCGCCACGGGCGACGGCCGGGCCTCGCGGATCAGCGGGCGGCGGCCGTCTTGCGACCGCGCGTCTTGGCCCCGGTGGCCTTCGCGGCGGTGGACTTGGCACCGTTGGCCTTGGCAGCCCGGGCGGTGGCCGCCGTCGCGCCCTTGGCCGTGCCGTCGAGCTTGAGCACGGTCCGCAGGAACTGCCCGGTGTGACTCTCGGTGACCTCGGCGACCTCCTCCGGGGTGCCGGTGGCGAGCACCGTGCCGCCCCGGTGACCGCCCTCCGGGCCCATGTCGATCAGCCAGTCGGCACTCTTGATCACGTCGAGGTTGTGCTCGATGGTGATCACCGTGTTGCCCTTGTCGACCAGCCCCTCCAGCACCAGCAGCAGCTTGCGGATGTCCTCGAAGTGCAGGCCGGTGGTGGGCTCGTCGAGCACGTACACCGTCCGCCCGGTGGACCGCTTCTGCAGCTCGGAGGCGAGCTTGACCCGCTGCGCCTCACCGCCGGAGAGGGTCGGCGCCGGCTGGCCCAGCCGGACGTAGCCCAGGCCCACGTCGACGAGCGTCTTGAGGTGCCGGTGGATGGCCGGGATGGCGGAGAAGAACTCCGCCGCCTCCTCGATCGGCATCTCCAGCACGTCGGAGACGGTCTTGCCCTTGTAGTGCACCTCCAGGGTCTCCCGGTTGTACCGGGCGCCCTTGCAGACCTCGCACGGCACGTACACGTCGGGCAGGAAGTTCATCTCGATCTTGATGGTGCCGTCACCGGAGCACGCCTCGCAGCGTCCGCCCTTGACGTTGAACGAGAACCGGCCCGGCCCGTACCCCCGGACCTTGGCCTCGGTGGTCTCGGCGAACAGCTTGCGCACGTGGTCCCAGACGCCGGTGTAGGTCGCCGGGTTCGAGCGCGGCGTCCGACCGATCGGTGACTGGTCGACCCCGACGACCTTGTCCACGTGCTCCAGCCCGCCGACGCGGGTGTGCCGGCCGGGCACCAGCCGGGCGCCGTTGATCTGGTTGGCCAGCACCGCGTAGAGGATGTCGTTGACCAGGGTCGACTTGCCCGACCCGCTGACGCCGGTGACGGCGATCAACTGGCCCAGCGGGAAGTTCACCGTGAGGTTGCGCAGGTTGTGCTCGCGGGCACCGTGCACCACCAGTTCCCGACCCGGCGTCTGCGGGCGGCGCCCGGCCGGGAGCGGGATCTCCCGACGTCCGGAGAGGTACGCCCCGGTCATCGACTCCGGGTTCGTCAGCAGCTCCGGCACCGAGCCGCTGTGCACGATCTGCCCACCGTGCTCCCCCGCGCCGGGCCCGATGTCCACGATCCAGTCGGCGGTGCGGATGGTGTCCTCGTCGTGCTCGACCACGATCAGCGTGTTGCCCAGCCCGCGCAGCCGGACCAGGGTCTCGATCAGCCGGTGGTTGTCGCGCTGGTGCAGCCCGATCGACGGCTCGTCCAGCACGTAGAGCACGCCGACCAGGCCGGACCCGATCTGGGTGGCGAGCCGGATGCGCTGCGCCTCGCCACCGGAGAGGGTGCCGGCGGCCCGGTCCAGGGAGAGGTAGTCCAGACCGACGTCGAGCAGGAAGCGCAGCCGAGCGTTGATCTCCTTGAGCACCCGCTCGGCGATCAGCTTCTGCCGGTCGGTCAGCTCGATGCCAGCCAGCAGGTCGGCGCACTCGCCGACGGACAGGTTGCACACCTCGGCGATGCTGCGCCCGGCCAGCGTGACGGCGAGCACCTCGGGCTTGAGCCGGGCACCGCCGCAGGCCGCACAGGGCACGTCACGCATGTACCCCTCGTACTTGTCCCGGGACCACTCCGACTCGGTGTCGGAGTGCCGGCGCTCGATCCACTGCACCACGCCCTCGAAGCCGGTGTAGTACGAGCGCTCCCGGCCGTACTTGTTGCGGTAGCGCACGTGCACCTGGTCGTCGGAACCGTGCAGGATCGTCTTCTGCGCCCGCGACGGCAGCGCCCGCCACGGCGTGTCGACGGTGAAGTGCTCGGCCTCGCCCAGCGCCTCCAACAACCGCAGGAAGTACTCCAGGTTGTGCCCGGTCGCCCAGGGCTGGATCGCGCCCTCGCGCAGGCTGCGCTCCGGGTCCGGGACGACCAACTCCGGGTCGACCTCCTTCTTGGTGCCCAGGCCGGTGCACTCCGGGCAGGCGCCGTACGGCGCGTTGAAGGAGAAGACCCGGGGCTCCAGGTCCTCGATCGCCAGCGGGTGGTCGTTGGGGCAGGCCAGGTGCTCGGAGTAGCGGCGTTCCCGGTCCGGGTCGTCCTCGGCCAGGTCGACGAAGTCCAGCAGCACCAGACCGCCGGAGAGCCCGAGCGCCGCCTCGACCGAGTCGGTCAGCCGCTGCTTGGCGCCGGCCTTGACGCTGAGCCGGTCGATCACCACCTCGATGGTGTGCTTCTCCTGCTTCTTGAGCTTTGGCGGGTCGGTGAGCTGGTGCACCACCCCGTCGACCCGGGCCCGGGCGTACCCCTTGGACTGGAGCTCGGCGAAGAGGTCGACGTACTCGCCCTTGCGGCCGCGCACCACCGGGGCGAGCACCATGAAACGGGTGCCCTCGGCCATCGCCAGGACCCGGTCGACGATCTGCTGCGGGCTCTGCTTGGAGATCCGCTCGCCGCAGACCGGGCAGTGCGGCACGCCGACCCGGGCGAAGAGCAGTCGCAGGTAGTCGTAGACCTCGGTGATCGTGCCGACGGTCGAGCGCGGGTTGCGCGAGGTCGACTTCTGGTCGATCGAGACAGCCGGGCTCAACCCCTCGATGAAGTCGACGTCCGGCTTGTCCATCTGGCCGAGGAACTGCCGCGCGTACGACGACAGCGACTCCACGTAGCGGCGCTGCCCCTCGGCGAAGATCGTGTCGAAGGCCAGGCTCGACTTGCCCGAGCCGGACAGCCCGGTGAACACGATCAGGGCGTCCCGGGGCAGGTCGAGACTGACGTCACGCAGGTTGTGCTCGCGTGCGCCACGAATGATCAAACGGTCGGCCACGGTCCGTGTACTCCCGGGTGAGGATGACGAAGGAAGATCTGTCCGCTTTCTGGGATGAGCCCGACCTTTCGGGCAAACCCGGCTTTCTGGGCGAACCCGATTTTCGGGTACGCCCCAGCGGTTGTGCCGGCGCGGAAAAGCGCCCCGGCAACTGTAGACCCGCCCTACGACAATCTGCCCCGACGGCGGGGCCGGCGGGCGGCGCGCCGCCCGGTCTCGTGAGCGATCTCGCGGTGCAGCCGTCGCCAGTTCTCCCAGCGCCGGGCGGTCAGCTCACCTGTCCGCAGCGCATCCTGGACGGCGCACCCCGGCTCGGCCTCGTGCCCGCAGTCGCCGTAGCGGCACTCGACGGCCAGCGCGGCGATGTCGCCGAAGGCCCGGTCGAGCCCGGTCGCGCCGTCGAGCAGACCGACCGCCCGGACGCCGGGGGTGTCCACCACCGCCCCACCGCCGGGCAGCGGCACCAACGCCCGCCAGGTGGTGGTGTGCCGGCCCTTGCCGTCCACCCGCCGGATCGCCTGGGTGGGCATCACCGTCGCCCCGGCCAGCGCGTTGACCAGGCTCGACTTGCCCGCACCGGAGGGTCCCAGCAGACCGAGGGTGCGGCCGGGGCCGACCTCGGCGCGCAGCGGGTCCAGCCCGGTGCCGCGC
>NZ_SISL01000420.1:0-5162 GCF_004307965.1 Verrucosispora sp. SN26_14.1
CTGCCAGGGCGGCGAGCAGCCCCGCCACCGCGTCGTCGAGCCGGGCGGCGACCTGCGGCACCCAGGTGCGTACCGGCAGGTTGGCGACGCGGATCTCCAGGTTGCCGGCGGTCCGCAGCGGCCCGGTGACCAGCACCAGCCCGAGCAGCACGAGGGCGGTGACCGCCAGGATCGGGTCGAAGCCGCCGTCGAGCTGCCGGGCGTAGCCGACCAGGATCCCGGCGGCGAGCAGAGCGGTCTCCGCGACGCTGTCGGCGCCCGGTCGGACCCGGCGCTCCCAGACGGTGGCGGCGAGCGCGGCCACCGCCAGCCCGAGCCCCCAGGCGGTCGCGCCGGTGAGCGCGAGCACCAGGAACGCCAGGACCGCCCCGCCGGTGGCCAGGCCCCGGGCGGCCAACTTCGTGACCAGGTCACCACGCATTTCGGCGCTGCCTTCGTGCTCGTCGTCGGCGGGTCAGCCGACGCGGGTGCCGCTGCTGGGGGCGTCGGCCTGGGTGGGTACCGGGGCGGGGGTCGACGCCTCGCCGGGCGGCCGGCGTACGTCGATCACCTGGCCGGTGAGTTCCGAGATCAGCACGTCCAGCGAGGCCTGGGCGACGGTCTCGGCGGCGAGCAGGGTGTTCTCGGGCTCCGCGCCGAAGGCCTTGGTCCGCATCGGGGTGGCGGTCCGCTCCGGGTTGATGATGTTGACGCGTACGCCGAACTCGGCCCACTCGTCGGAGAGCGCCTGGGTGAGGTTGACCAGCGCGGCCTTGGTGGCCGAGTAGAGCGCGTAGTCGGCCCGTCCCCGGGTGTACGAGCTGGAGGTGTAGAGCAGGAGCTGGCCCTTGGTCTGCTGGAGGTAGGGCAGGGACTGCCGGGCGACGGTCACCGGGCCGACGAAGTTGACCTGGAGCACCCGGTCGATGGTCTCCTGGTCCATCTCGGCCAGCGCGCCCTTCTCCAGGATCCCGGCGGTGACCACGACGTGGTCGATCCGTCCGGTGGCCTCGAAGGCGGTCCGCAGCGCGGCCTCGACGTCCTCCGGCCGCTCCACGTGCGTGCCGGTGCTGGAGCGGCTGAACGGGAAGACCTGGGCGCCGTGGCGGCGGGCCAGCTCGGTCAGGTCGTGGCCGATGCCGTAGCTGCCGCCGAAGACGACGATCGTGCGGCCGGTGACCTCTTCGCTGTACGACCGGTGGTCGGTCAGCCGGGGCACCTTGGCGGCGGCGAGCTGGAACAGCTTGTCCGCCAGGTGCACGTCGACCGGGTGGGTGACCTTGATGTTCTCGTCCGAGCCGTCGATCACCTTGATCGGCACCTCGGGCAGGTAGCGCAGGACCACACCGCAGTCGTCGGTGGCGGCGAAGTTCGGGTCACCCTCGGCCAGCCGGTACGCCTCCCGGATGGTGGTCGACCGGAACGCCTGCGGGGTCTGGCCCCGGCGCAGCGTGGCGCGGACCGGGATGTCGGTGATGCACTCGTCCTCGTCGACCTGGATGATCGTGTCGGCCGACGGGATGGCCACGTCGACCGCCGCGTACGTCCAGAGGGCGTTCACGCACTCCCGGACGATCCGGCCGCTGAGCAGGGGTCGTACCGCGTCGTGGAAGAGGATGTTGCAGTCGGCCTCGCCGACGGCGTCCAGCGCGACCCGGGTGGTGGCGTTGCGGGTGTCGCCGCCCTCGATCACCTTGGTGACCTTGCGGAAGCCGGCCTTGTCGACGATCCGCTGCGCCTCGTCGACGTGCCCGGCGGCCATCAGCACGATGATCTCGTCGATCTCCGGCGCGGCCTCGAAGACGGCCAGGGTGTGCTCGATGATCGGCTTACCGGCGATCTTGAGGAGCTGCTTGGGGATGCCGAGGCCCAGTCGCGTGCCGGTGCCGCCGGCCAGCACCACGGCCACCGTCCGCGAGGGTCGCCACGGTGCCGGGCTCTCCGGCGGGCTGCCCGGGTCGGTGGTCTGGTCCTGCGTCATTGCCGGTCCTCGCTCTCGGGGGTACATGGCTCGGTGAGGTGGTGTGGGGTGGGGGGTGTCGCCGGCGCCGGCGACGGGTTGAACCTTAACGCGCGGACCGCGCCACCCCAACGGGCCGACGCGGTCCGCGCGACGCCGTACGGGCGTCGGACGTTCGCCCGGACTCTACTTGCCGTTCGTGAACGCCTCGTAGGCCTTCAATACCTCGGCGGTCGGTCCGTCCATCCGGATCAGGCCCGATTCCAGCCAGACTGTCCGTTCGCAGGTGTCCCGGACCGAGGAGAGTTGGTGGCTGACCAGGAACACCGTGCCGGCGCTCTCCCGCAGCTCGCGGACCCGCTTCTCGCTGCGCTTGCGGAACGCCTTGTCGCCGGTGGCCAGCGCCTCGTCGATCAGCAGCACGTCGTGCTGCTTGGCCGCCGCGATGGAGAAGCGCAGCCGGGCCGACATGCCGGAGGAGTACGTCCGCATCGGCAGGGAGGCGAAGTCGCCCCGCTGGTTGATCCCGGAGAACTCGATGATCTCCGGGAGCTTGCGCTGCACCTCGGCCGGGCGCATACCCATGGCCAGGCAGCCGAGCGTGACGTTGCGCTCCCCGGGCAGGTCGTTGAGCAGCGCCGCGTTCACCCCGAGCAGCGACGGCTGCCCCTGGGTGTAGATCGCGCCGCGCTCCACCGGCAGCAGACCGGCGATGGCCCGCAGCAGCGTCGACTTGCCGGAGCCGTTGGTGCCGATCAGCCCGATCGCCTCACCCCGGTACGCGGTGAAGGTGACCCCGCGCACCGCGTGCACCTCGCGCACGTTCGGCGCCGAGGAGCGGCTCATCATCCGCTTGAGCGCGGCCACCGGGCTGGTGTTGCCGGCGGCGCCCTTGTGCACCCGGTAGACGATGTGCGCGTCGTCCACCACCACGGTCGGGATCCGGTCCTGGATCCGGGGGAGGGTGACCGTCACGTCGTTGGACATCTCGAGGTGATCAACCACGACCGTACTCCTGTTCGCCGCGCCAGAAGTAGAGGTAACCGCCGATGCCCATCACGACCGCCCAGCCGACCGCGATCAGCCAGGTCAGCGGCAGCGAGTCGTTGAGCAACGGGGTCTCCTCCAGCAGGGCGCTCCGGGCCAGCTCGATGTAGACCAGCATCGGGTTGAACTGCACGATCCCGGTGGCCCAGCCGGGAAGGTTCTCGGAGAACAGCGTCACGCTGTAGAGCACCCCGGAGCCGTACATCCAGGCCCGGAGCACGAAGGGCATGACCTGCTTGAGGTCGGTGGCCTTGGCGCCCAGCCGGGCCACCACCATGGTCAGCCCGGCGTTGAAGACCGTCTGGAGCAGCACCGCCGGCACCAGCATCAGCCACATCAGCGTGATCGGCTCGCCGGTGGCCACCACGATGCAGACCAGCACCACCAGCGAGCCCAGGAGTTGCTGGAACTGGGTGGTGGTGATGGCCAGCGGCAGGCAGGCCCGGGGGAAGTGCAGGGCCCGGATCAGGCCGAGGTTGCCGCTGATCGCCTGGGTGCCCTGCTGCACCGTGGTCTGGGTGAAGTTGAAGATGAACAGACCGGTGGTGAGGTAGGCGATGAAGTTCGGGATGCCCCTGCTCTGCTCCAGCACCACGCCGAAGATCAGGTAGTAGACCGCCGCGTTGGTCAGCGGGGTGAGCACCTGCCAGAGCTGCCCGAGTCGGGCGTTGCTGAACGAGGCGGTCAGCTTGGCGTTGGCGTACGCGGCGATGAAGTGCCGGTAACGCCACAGCTCACCGCTGTAGCGGCGCAGTGAGGGCCGCTCGCCGGCCACCCGCAGGCCGTGGCGGGTCGCCAGCTGCGCGGGAGTGAGGCCGGAATCGGGGTCGGCCAGCGCGGTGTTGGCCATGGGGATGGGCGCTCCGATCTGTCGTGCGGCGGATACGTTCGCGACGATGGAATCTAGCGTGGAGCGCCGCCTCGCCGCTGCGTGGACAGTAGTCCGAAAGACGTCGGGACGCAACCGTACCGTCGTTGCGCTACATTGTTCCTCGTGACAGTCGAGAGAAGTCCCAGGTGACGACCGGGAAGAGGCGTACGCCGGCCGGTGCGGCAGTGCTCCGTGGCGAGATCACCACGGCCATTCGCCGTGCCCTGATGCAGGAACTCGCGGCGGTCGGCTACGGCCGGCTCTCCATCGAGGCGGTGGCGCGCCGGGCGGGCGTCAGCAAGACCGCCATCTACCGCCGGTGGAACTCGAAGCTCGACCTGGTGCTGGAGGTGGTGGCCGCCGCTGCCGGTGGTCGGCTGCCCGCGCTGGACACCGGCAGCCTCCGCAGCGACCTGGTGTTGCTGTTCCAGGTGGTGGCGCACGCCCTGCGGCATCCGCTCGCCGTGCAGATCATTCCCGACCTGCTGGCCGAGGCGGCCCGCAACCCGACCATCGACGAGACCCTCCAGCAGGTGTTACGCGCCCGGCAGCACGAGGTCGTCGGCCGGTTGATCGGCCGGGCGGTCGAGCGCGGCGAGGTGTCCGCCGACATCGACCGGGACGCCGCGGTCGACCTGATCGTGGGTCCGCTGTACTGGCGACTCGCCGTCGCCCGCGCCCCGCTCACCGACAGCTACCTGGAGACCCTGGTCGAGTCGGTGGCACGCGGGCTCGGCGGCCCCGACCCGCTGCCCCGGCCGAGGGCGGCCCCGACCGGGGGTTGAGCAGGCCCGACCCGGGGTACCGCTGGCGGGAGTCGGGCATCGGGTCCGCGCGTCGCTGCGCGTCGCCTCGACTCGACATCCGGGATGACTACGCTCGGTGTGGTTCGCGGGGTCTGCCAGGCGGCCGTGGAGTGTCCAGCCGCACCCGCCCGTACGACGACGACAAGGACGCAGTGTGTCGATGACCGACCAGACCGTCGCCGAGCCCGCTCCGGCAGCGGCCGACGGACCGACCGGTCCCGCCTCGCCACCACCCGGCCCGCAGCCGTCGCCCTGGCGGCACCTCCGGGCCGGGCTGCGCGGGCTCGGGGCCGGGATCGCCGCGATCCCGGCCGTGCTGACCGACGTCGCCGTGCTGGCCTTCGCGCTCTGGACGCTGCTCTATCACCTCGCCCTGCCGCTCGGCTGGGCCCCGTCGTCGACCCTGCGGATCTGGCTGGTGACCGGCCCGGCGCTGGCGCTGCTCGCGGTGCTGGTGCGGGTGGGCCAGTGGGCCTGGCGGCGTCGGGCCGTCCGGGCC
>NZ_SISL01000421.1:0-5157 GCF_004307965.1 Verrucosispora sp. SN26_14.1
ACGTAGCCGTTACGCCGCAGTCGTCACCACCGCCTTCGTCGGTGCCGGGCGGGAGCGTGGGAGAGCGTGCGGTTCGGGGTGGAGCTGTCGTCCTGCACGGAGCGGACCTCACTGGATCGAGGGGTACGTGACCTGGAAATCCTGGTGTCGGTCGGGTGCGTGTCGGGTACCGGGGTTCGGCGGGTGGATGGTGGCGGCGGGACGGCCGCCCGGTTCTGTCCCCGGTTGCCACCGGATGACCGGGTCGGTGCGTCGGCTGTGGTGTGCGCTCCGCCACAAAGCAGCCTGTGGCCTGGGGCACTTTGCGTTCGGGCCGCGCACGCAAAACCGCCCGGATCGATCGATCCGGGCGGTCAACGGGTGCAACGGGGTGTCAGGACTCCGTTACCTCGCTGTAGATTGCCTCGACTTGCAGCTTGATGTCCACTCCGCGCTCCTGGAGCCAGGGCACCGGGTCGAGCGGCTTGCCCTTGACATGGATCTCCAGGTGCAGGTGGACCCCGTAGGAGTGGCCGGTGTTGCCCACCAGGCCGAGCTGGTCGCCGGCCTTGACCTGCTGGCCTTCCCGGACGCTCAACGCCGAGGAGTGGCCGTAGATCGCCTCGCTGCCGTCCGGGTGCTGGACGATCACGGCGTTGCCGTACCCGCCGAACCAGCCGGCCTTGGTGACGGTGCCCTCGTGGATCGAGACGTACGGGGTGCCCTCCGGTGCGACCAGGTCGATGCCGGTGTGCAGCTTGCCCCAGCGCATGCCGTAGGGGGAGTTGAAGTCGTAGCCCTGCAGCGGCAGCAGCCAGACGCCGGAGTCCTCGACGCTCTCCGGGGCGCTGCGGCCGTCCCGGGAGGGCCGCTCGGCGGCGTCGGCGCGCTCGGCAGCTCCCTGGCTGCTGACGGCGGCCTGCTTCAGCTCGTCGAGCACCGACTGTTCGACGCTCTTGGCGTCCGGCAGTGCGCCGGCGCCCAGTGCCACCACGCCGGCACCGACGAAGGCGGTGGTGACGACTGCGGCGTAACGGCTACGTGGGGGGGTGGGTACGCGGCGGCGACCGCGATATCGATCGGGCTCAGACGACAGGCGCTGGCGCACGCACACCCTCCGTTGTCGGGGTTCCGAAGCGTTCGGCCGCCGTCCGGATCAGTGATCCGTCCGTCGGCTGGTCGCGTCGTCACCCGTCCGCAAACCTGATGACAACCGTGGACACGGTAGCCAACCGTCAGTCGCCCCACAAGCCGGAGCGCCGAACTCGTTGCACCTTTCTGTCCCTTTCCGTCCATTAATGTCATGGCTCGCGGCACTAGTGGGCTGCCCTCGTTATCGTCCGTTCGTCGCAGACCGTGACCGATCGGCGGAGTCGTCCTCCTTGACCCGAGCCGCGTCGGTCGTGCCTGTGTGTGAGGTCGTCGTGGCGGCGGGTCCGTCCTCGGGTCCCGGCCCCGGTTCCCCGGAATCCGTGGCGCGGGTTACCGTTCGTTCAGGTGAAAGCCCCGGAGCCGGTGAAAGGGATGCGCTGATGAGCTCTCGTGTTCGGGTCGTCGTCGCCAAGCCGGGCCTGGACGGCCACGACCGTGGGGCCAAGGTGGTGGCCCGCGCTCTCCGCGACGCCGGCATGGAGGTCATCTACACCGGCCTGCACCAGACCCCGGAGCAGATCGTGGAGACCGCCATCCAGGAGGACGCCGACGCGGTCGGTCTCTCGGTGCTCTCCGGCGCGCACATGACGCTGTTCCGCCGGGTGCTCGAACTGCTGGGCGAGCGCGACGCCCGGGACATCGTGGTCTTCGGCGGGGGCATCATCCCGGACGCGGACATCCCGGAGCTGGAGCAGATCGGCGTAGCCAAGATCTTCACGCCGGGCGCGACCACCCAGTCCATCGTGGAGTGGGTCCGTAGCAACGTCGCCCAGCCGGTGAGCTGACCCGGACGAGCGGACCCGGGGGCCGACGCGAGAGTCGGGTACGGGGACGTGGGGCGAATGCGGGCAAGGGGAGGGGCCGGACGCACCCCTCACACGTCCGGCCCCTCTATGCACGATGCCCCGCCGCCACCCCTCGACCGACAGGGCATCGGCCGCTTGCGTCCTCGCGCCGTTCAGCGCTCCGACACCTGACTCAACGAGGCCCTGCCAACCGGGTTACGCGCCGACGTCCGGTTCCCTGCCAGGCCCGCCGAGATCGCTCGAACGGGTGACATCGGGGCGGCCGCTGCGGCGTGGCGCACACCGGTGACACAGCGTCGGTGGTGGCTGTGGATTACCGCACACCCCGCACCCGCTCGGTTGCCGCCCGTGCCGACATCGTTAGGCTGCGCCCAATGGACCTCGCACCACCTCCGCCCACGGTCCGACGGATCCACCGGGCGGGTGCGGTGCGCGAGCGCCGTGCGGTTCGGGCCGTGCGAGGTTCAGCGGTCTGCGTCAACTTCGACTGATGTCAGGCACCGCACTGTTTACTTTCCATACGCTGGTGGCGGCGCGACGGTGCGCCGCGGAGACGGGACGGGACGCGCAATCGTGGACCTGTACGAATACCAGGGGCGGGACCTGTTCGAGCGGCACGGTCTTCCCGTGCTCGCCGGCGGCGTTGCCACCACCCCGGAGGAGGCCCGCGCGATCGCCGATCGCCTCGGCGGCCGAGTGGTCGTCAAGGCGCAGGTGAAGGTCGGCGGGCGAGGCAAGGCCGGCGGCGTCAAGCTCGCCGAGGGCGCGGAGGAGACGGTGGCCCGCGCCACCGACATCCTCGGCATGGACATCAAGGGCCACACGGTCCACAAGGTCATGATCACGGTGACCGCGGACGTGGCCGACGAGTACTACTTCTCGTACCTGCTGGACCGGGCGAACCGCACCTTCCTCTGCATCGCCAGCGTGGCCGGCGGCATGGACATCGAGCAGGTCGCCGCGGAGACCCCGGACAAGGTGGTCAAGGCCCCGATCGACGCCGTCAAGGGTGTCGACGAGGCCAAGGCCCGGGAGATCGTCACCGCAGCCGGCTTCCCGGCCGATCTCGCCGACCAGCTCGTCGACGTCGCGGTGGGGCTCTGGAAGGCGTTCGTCGCCGAGGACGCCACCCTGGTCGAGGTCAACCCGTTGGCCAAGACCGGTGACGGCACGCTGCTGCTGCTGGACGCCAAGATCTCGCTGGACGAGAACGCCGGCTTCCGGCACCCGGACCACGAGGCCCTGGTCGACCAGGCGACCGTGGACCCGCTGGAGCAGGCGGCCAAGGAGAAGGACCTCAACTACGTCAAGCTCGACGGCGAGGTCGGCATCATCGGCAACGGCGCGGGCCTGGTCATGTCCACGCTCGACGTGGTCGCGTACGCCGGTGAGCGGCACGGCGGCGTCAAGCCGGCCAACTTCCTCGACATCGGCGGTGGCGCGAGCGCCGCGGTGATGGCCAACGGCCTGGAGATCGTGCTCTCCGACCCGTCGGTCCGCAGCGTCTTCGTCAACGTCTTCGGTGGCATCACCGCCTGCGACGAGGTCGCCAACGGCATCATCCAGGCGCTGGCCCTGCTGGAGCAGCGCGGGGAGCAGGTCACCAAGCCGCTCGTCGTGCGGCTCGACGGCAACAACGCCGAAGCTGGTCGGGCGATCCTCGACAGCGCGAACAACCCGCTCGTGCAGCGGGTCGACACCATGGACGGCGCGGCCGAGCGGGCCGCCGAGCTGGCGGCTGCGGGGGTCTGACAATGGCTATCTGGCTGACCAAGGACTCGAAGGTCATCGTCCAGGGGATGACCGGTTCCGAGGGTTCCAAGCACACCCGGCGGATGCTCGCGGCCGGCACCAACGTCGTCGGCGGCGTGAACCCGCGCAAGGCGGGCACCACCGTCGACTTCGACGGCACCGAGCTGCCGGTCTTCGCCAGCGTCGCGGACGCGATGAAGGACACCGGTGCCGACGTCACCGTCATCTTCGTGCCCCCGCAGTTCACCAAGGGCGCGGTCATCGAGGCGATCGACGCCGAGATCCCGCTGGCCGTGGTGATCACCGAGGGCGTGCCGGTGCACGACACCGCCGCCTTCTGGGCGTACAACACGGGCAAGGGCGAGCGGACCCGGATCGTCGGGCCGAACTGCCCCGGCATCGCCTCGCCGGGTTCCTCCAACGCCGGCATCATTCCGGCCGACATCACCGGCAGCGGCCGGATCGGCCTGGTCAGCAAGAGCGGCACGCTGACCTACCAGATGATGTACGAGCTGCGGGACATCGGCTTCTCGACCTGCGTCGGCATCGGTGGCGACCCGATCATCGGTACCACGCACATCGACGCGCTGGCCGCGTTCGAGGCAGACCCGGACACCGACGCCATCGTGATGATCGGTGAGATCGGCGGCGACGCCGAGGAGCGGGCGGCCGAGTACATCAAGGCCAACGTCACCAAGCCGGTGGTCGGCTACATCGCCGGCTTCACCGCCCCGCCCGGCAAGACCATGGGGCACGCCGGTGCGATCATCTCCGGTTCGGCGGGCACCGCCGACGCGAAGAAGGCGGCGCTGGAGGCGGTGGGTGTCAAGGTCGGCAAGACCCCGACCGAGACCGCCAAGCTGATGCGCGAGATCATGTCCGCCGGCTGAGCCGGTACGACAGTCTTCGAGGGGCCGACCGGAAGGTCGGCCCCTCAGCGGTTCCAGTACGGGTAGTTGCCCGTGGCGGACAGGATCAGGCTGACCACGATGTTGACCACACCCAGACCGATCGAGACGTAGCCCAGCACCGGGGACTGCCGGTAGCGGCGCGCGTCGCGGATCGACAGCCAACCGAAGACGATGCCGAGGATGCCGCAACAGAGCACCCCGGTCACGATGCCCAGCACGCCCCACAGGGTGGTGCGGTCCCGGCCCGCCGGTGGCGGCGGGGGCGGTGGATACGGAGCGTTCACGGCTTCCCTCCGGACACTAACTGCCGCGACGTCGGCCACGGCTCTGAGCCGAGGCTAGACCGGAGCCCCTTGCCGGCACGGCGGATCAGGCGAACTCACCTCCGGACGGGGTGGTGTCGGACAGCCGAGGCGGCCCCGACATGCCAGAGTAGAGACGATGTCCTCCGTCACCCCTGACCAGCCCCGCCGGGCCACCGACGCCCGTGGGGTCGGCGCCCGGCCACCCGGTCGTGCCGGCCCGCCCCGTCGGGTACCGGTGCAACGGGGCACACC
>NZ_SISL01000422.1:0-5151 GCF_004307965.1 Verrucosispora sp. SN26_14.1
GATACAACACCGGTATCCAGGCCCGACTCCGCCTTGCCGGACCGCCGCCTGGACCTCGCCGCGACACCGCCAACGTTCCTGGACACCGCACTAGAAACCGCCGGCGGCGCCGTCGACCCGGGACTCCGAGCCGGCGACGTAGCCGCCGTCGGGGCGACGCCAGATCGCCTGGCCGTACCCGAAGACGCCCGGATCGTCCGCGACGGTGACCCGGTGACCCCGGGCGCGCAGGTCGGCGACGAGTTCCGGCCCGCCCGGCCCGGCCGCGAGGTGCTCCTCCACCAGCAGGGACCGGCCGGCGTGCCAGTACCAACGTGGGGCGTCCAGCGCCGCCTGCGGGTCGAGACCGGCGTCCACGGTCGACGAGATCAGCTGCACGTGTCCCTGGGGCTGCATGTGCCCACCCATCACCCCGAACGGCCCGACCGGCGCACCGTCGCGGGTCAGAAATCCGGGGATGATGGTGTGGTACGGCCGTTTCGCCGGGCCCACCACGTTCGGATGGTCGGGGTCGAGGCGGAAGCCGAGACCTCGGTTCTGCAGGGCGAAGCCGTGTCCGGGCAGCACCACGTGCGAGCCGAAGGCCAGGTAGGTGGACTGGATCAGGCTCACCATCATGCCGTCGGCGTCGGCCGCGCAGAGGTACACCGTTCCGCCGCGCTCCGGGACCCCGGCGGCCGGATCGGCGGCGTGTCCGCTGATCGAGGACCGGCGGGCCGCCAGGTGCTCGGGAGTGAGCAGCGCCTGGACCGGCAGCCGCATCCGGTCCGCGTCGGTGACGTGGGCGTGCGCGTCGGCGAAGCCGAGCTTGACCGCCTCGATCTGCCGGTGCCGCCACGCCGGGTCGGCCGGGTCGAGCCCGTCGAGGACGCCCAGGGCGATCAGGGCGGCCACGCCCTGCCCGTTCGGCGGCAGCTCCCACACCTCGTGGTCCCGGTAGCCGACCGACACCGGGTCGACCCAGGTGGAGGCGTGCGCCGCCAGGTCGTCGCCGGTGAGCAGCCCGCCGGTCCGGGCCGCGTGGTCGGCCAGGGCCGCCGCGATCCGTCCCCGGTAGAACTCCTCGGCCCCGCTGCGCGCGATCAGCCGCAGGGTCCGGGCGGCGCCCGGGTTGCGCCACCGTTCGCCGGGCCGGGGTGCCCGCCCGTCCGGGGCGAAGACCCGGGCGAACTCGGCGTACTCCGGGCCGGTGGAACCGGCGTGTCCGGCCACCGCCCGGGCCCAGGCCGTGGCGGTGCCGGTGGAGACCGGGTGACCGTGCTCGGCGTACCCGACGGCGTCGGTGAACAGGTCGGCGAAGGGCAGCGAGCCGAACCGGTCGTGCAGGTCACGCCAGCCGGCCGGTACGCCCGGCACGGTCACCGGCAGCCAGCCACGGGCCGGCATCGCCGGTCCCCTGGCCTGTGCCCCGCCCAGCGCGTCGGTGGGCTCGGCACCCCGGCCGTCGGTGGCGGCCAGCACCACGTCCCGGCTCAGCGCGGCCGGTGACCGACCGGAGGCGTTCAGCCCGTGCAGCCGCTGGCCGTCCCAGACGATGGCGAACAGGTCACCGCCGATGTCGTTCGACGGCGGCTGCACCACGGTCAGGGTGATCGCGGTGGCCAGGGCGGCGTCGACCGCGTTGCCGCCTCGGCGCAGCACCGCCAACCCGGCCGCGGTGGCCAGCGGATGGCTGGTGGCCACCGCGCCGTGCGGGGCGTACAGCGGCCTGCGGGGGTACGTCACGTGTCGACCTCGCCGTCGTCCGTCGGGAGCGCGGCGGTCGGGTCTGCGGGCAGCAGGCGGTCACGATGCCGACGGACCCGCAATCCGCCGGGCAGGTACGCCGCGCCCTGCCCGTGCCAGGCGGTGATCAACGTGTCCAGCGCGGCGACGTGCCGGTGCGACAGGGCGGCCGGCGACGCGCCCATCTCGTGCGCCCAGGCGCGGAGTACCCGGCCCCGCAGCGCGGGAGCGAGGTCGGCCAGCGCCTTGACGGTCAGCCCGCCGTCCGGGTGCCGGGCGGCGGTCAGCGCCTCGACGGCCAACCCGTCCAACACCGCGTTGTCCGCCGCGACCATCTGCGCGGTCCGGGCGAGGTTGTCCACCACCGCCGGGCCGAGCGCCCCGACCAGCGCGGGCAGCACGTCGGCCCGTACCCGGGACCGGGCGTAGGCGGGGTCGGTGTTGTGCGGGTCCTCCCACGGGGTCAGGCCCAGCGCCGCGCACGCCGCCCGGGTCTGTTCCCGACCGGTCTCCAGCAGCGGCCGGAGCAGCGGCACCCCGGCCAGTTCCCGGTACGCCGGCATCCCGGCCAGCCCACGCGGCCCGGCACCCCGGGCCAGCGCGAGCAGGACCGTCTCCGCCTGGTCGTCCCGGGTGTGTCCGGTGAGCACCGCCGCCGCCCGGTACCGACCGGCGACCTCGACCAGCGCCTGGTAGCGCGCCTGGCGGGCGGCGGCCTCGGGGCCACCGGGCCGGCCGGCGACCTCCACCCGGACCACCTCCACCGGCGCCAGCCCGTTCTGCCGTGCCCAGTCCGCGACCGACTCGGCCCGCTCGGCGGATCCGGGCTGCAACCCGTGGTCGACGGTGACCAGTCCGGCGGCTCGATCCGTCCGGGGTGCCACGAACGCGGCGGCGGCGGCCAGGGCGAGCGAGTCGGCTCCGCCGGAGCAGGCCACCAGCACCGGTCCAGGCCCCGTCAGGTCGGCCAGCGCACGACGGACCGCGACCCGGATCGCGGCGACCGCCGGGGCGAGTGGGGCCATGCTCAGTCGGCGGGGGGCTTCGGCCCGACCGGACCGTGCACCCGGGCCACCCAGGCGTCCGGTTCGCTCAGCTCGGAGAGGCGGGGCAGGGTCAGCGGCGACTCGAAGATCCGGTTGAAGCCGGCCATCCCGACCCGGTCCACCACCGCGTGGACGAACTTGCGGCCCTCCGCGTACTGCCGCAGTTTGACGTCGAGGCCGATCAGGCGGCGGACCGCCTTCTCCACCGGGTTGCCGGCCTCCCGGCGCCGGTCGAACCCGGCCCGGATCCGCTCGACACTCGGGATGACCTGCGGCCCGACGCCGTCCATCACGAACTCGGCGTGCCCTTCCAGCAGCGTCATCAGCGCGGTCAGCCGGTCCAGCACGGCGCGCTGCCCCGGGGTCTGCACGATGTCCAGCACGCTGGACCGGCTCTCCGGGTTACGGACCACGTCGGCGAGCGTGCCCACGCCCCGGCGCAGCCGCTCGGCGAGGTGCTCACCCCCCTGCGAGGCGTCCACGAAGGCCTGCACCTCACCCAGGAAGTACCCGCGCATCCACGGCACCGCGGTGAACTGCGTCCGGTGGGTCACCTCGTGCAGGCACACCCAGAGCCGGAAGTCACGCGGCTCGGCGCCCAGCTTCCGCTCCACCTCGACGATGTTCGGCGCGACGAGCAGGAGCTGACCCGGATCGGCAGAGAAGACCTCGTACTGGCCGAGCACCCGACCGGACAGGTACGCCAGCACGGTTCCCGCCTGGACCCCGGTGACCCGCGACCCGATCGCCTCGGTGAACGCGCCGGGCTGCTTGTCCTCGGCGAGCCGGCCGACGAGCGGAGTGATCACCTCGCGCAGGCCGGCGATGTTGGTCGCCGCCCAGTCGCGCCGGTCGACCACCCGCACCGGCGGATGGGCCACCTGCGACGTCAACCCGGTGTAGTCGGCCACGTGCCCGGCCGCCTCGTCGGTCAACCGGCGCAGCTCGGCGACCACCTCGGTGGCCTCGGCGTACGACACCCGGGGGCCCGACTTGCCCAGCGCCCCCGCAGTAGCGGCGGCCAGATCCCAGTCCACGAACTGCGCCATGCCACCCACCGTACCCGCGCCGCGACACCCGTCCCCGGATCGCGCCGGGCGCACCGGCCGTCCTGGTCAGCGGCAACCGCAGGTGGCGAGCGCCGAGGCGATCCGGTCCAGCGCCACCCGGGCGGGTTCCATGCCGTCCGGCGACACCTGGTCGGTGAGCACCGCGAAGGTGAGCAACCGTCCCTCGACGGTGGTCACCACACCGGCGATCGCGTGCACCCGGGTCAGCGTGCCCGTCTTGGCGCGGACCACCCCCATACCGGCGTCCGTGCCCGGTGCCGAACCGTAGCGGTCGCGCAGCGTGCCGGACCAGCCGCCGACCGGCAGCCCACCGAAGATGCCGCCGAGTTCGGGCCGGTCCGGACCGGCCGCGAGCGCCAGCAGCTCGGTCAGCAGCGCGGGGCTGATCAGGTTCTTCCGGGACAGGCCGCTGCCGTCGGCGAGCGTCAACCCGTCCACCGGCAGGCCGAGTTCGGGCACCATCTCGGCCATCGCCGTGGCGGCACCGGCGAACGACGCGGGCTGGCCGCGGGCCAGCGCGACCTGACGGGCCAGCGCCTCGGCCACGATGTTGTCGCTCTCGCTGATCATGAAGTCGACCAGGCGGATCAGCGGTGGCGAGTGCACCACGCCCAGCTCCGCGCCGGGCTCGGTGCCGCCGGTCGCGTCGACCGGGGCCACCGGGGCGGTGCCCTTGCTCACCGCACCGGCCGGTACGCCCAGCAGCCTGGCGAAGGCCCGTCCGGCGGTGAGGTCGGGTTCGGGTACCCGCTCGGCCCAGCTCCGCCCCGCCTTGGGGTCCTTGCGGGCGCCGTCGAGCATCAGCGCGGTGATCGCGCCGCCGTAGCCGCCGGTGGGGATGTCGTCGTCCCAGCCCGGCCCGAACACCGGCCCGGGATACAGCGAGGAGTCGACCACGACGCGGGTCGGCGGGGTGCCGCCCAGGGCGGTACGCACCTGCTCGGCGAGGTTCTCCAGGCTCGCGGCACCGGTGTAGAAACCCTTGGCACCGGCGGTCAGGGTGGGATCCCCGCCACCGACGACGACCACCTCACCGGGCTGGGCGCCGGCCACCACCCGGGTCGGGATCCGGTAGCCGGGGCCCCGGGCGGTCAGCACGGTGACCGCGGTCAGCAACTTCGTCACCGAGGCCGGCACGGTGGCCTCGGCACCGCCCCGGTCGAAGAGCAACTGCCCGGTCAGGGCGTCGGCCACGGCGAGGTGGACCCGGTCACCGAGCGCGGGGTCACCGATCAGCGGGTCGAGCACCGCGCCCATCCCGTCGGCGCTGGGCACGGGCGCGCCGACGTCGGCGGCGGCCAGCACCGCGG
>NZ_SISL01000423.1:0-5145 GCF_004307965.1 Verrucosispora sp. SN26_14.1
GCCCACCACGCCTCCGCCCACCACGCCTCCGCCCACCACCCCGCCGCCCGGCACCGGTGGCTGCGCTGCCACCCTGCGGGTGACCAGCACCTGGTCCGGTGGTTTCCAGGGCGAGGTCGAGGTTCGGAACAACGGCACCGCGGCGCTCAACGGCTGGACCGCGAGCTGGACCTGGCCGAGCGGCCAGCAGATCAGCCAGGTCTGGAACGCGACCCAGACCTCGTCCGGGTCGACGGTGTCCGCGACGAACGTCGCCTACAACGGAAGTCTCGGCGTCAACGGCAGCACGACGTTCGGCTTCCTGGCCAGCGGTAGCAGCACCTCGCTACCGACGGCCACCTGCGCCGCCCGCTGACGCGGTCGAACGCGAAACGGCCCCCCTGCGGATGTCCGCAGGGGGGCTCGTTCGTGTCCGGGGTCAGCGCACCATGGAGCCGACGACGGGCTTGGTGAGCAGCGCGGACTGGTTGCGCTGGATGCCCGGGTCCAGCGTCTTGGCCACGAAGATGGCGTGCCAGACGCAGAAGATCAGGACCGTCCACACCTTGCGGGAGTGGTCGGCCTCCTCGCGCTTGTGCTCGTCGAGCAGACGCAGCGCGTACGACAGGTCGAGCAGGTCTCCGGCGCCGGAGGTGCTCAACACGTGCCGGGCCCACTCGTACATCTCGCCGCGCAGCCAGACCCGGGTCGGGGTCGGGAAGCCCAGCTTCTTGCGGTTGACGATGGCCGGCGGCACCACACCCTGCAACGCCTGGCGCATGGCGTACTTGGTGGCGTCCGAGCGGGGCGGCAGCTTGAGGTCGACCGGGATCTTCGCCGCGACCTCGAACACGTCCCGGTCGAGGAAGGGCACCCGCACCTCCAGCGAGTGCGCCATGGAGATCCGGTCGGCCTTGACCAGGATGTCCCCGCGCAGCCAGGTGTAGAGGTCGACGTACTGCATCTTGGTGACGTCGTCCAGCTCGGCGCACTCGGCGTAGATCGGCGCGGTCACGTCGGTGTAGCGCACCGAGGGGTCGTAGCGACGCAGCAGGTGCTGCTTCTCCTCCTCGGTGAACATCCGCGCGTTGCCGTAGTAGCGCTCCTCGATCGGGGTGGTGCCGCGCTCCAGGAAGCTCTTGCCCTTGACGCCCTGCGGGATGGCCTTGGAGACCGCCCGCAGACCCTTCTGGACCCCGCCGGGCAGCCCGTTGACGCCGCTGAGCGACAGCGGCTCACGATAGATCGTGTACCCGCCGAAGAACTCGTCCGCGCCCTCGCCGGAGAGCACCACGGTGACGTGCTCGGCGGCCTTCTTGGCGACGAAGTAGAGCGGCACCAGCGCCGGGTCGGCGACCGGGTCGTCCAGGTGCCAGACGATCTTCGGCAGCGCGTCGATCATGTCCTGCGGCCCGATCTTCGTCGGGATCGTGGTCACGTCGAGGTGGCGGGCCGACTCCTGGGCGACGTCGATCTCCGAGTATCCGGGCACGTCGTAGCCGACGGTGAAGGTGAGGATGTTCGGGTTGAACTCGCGGGCCAACGCCACCACGGCGGTGGAGTCGATGCCGCTGGACAGGAACGACCCGACCGGCACGTCCGAACGCATGTGCATGCGGACGCTCTCGCGCAGCGTCTCACGGATCTCGTGGTAGAGCTTCTGCTCGTCGGCGACCGGGCCGGGCCGGAACACCGGCCGGTACCAGCGCCGCACGTCGATCCGGCCACCCGGGGTCCAGGTGAGGTACTCACCCGAGCCGATCCGGCTGATCCCCCGGTGCAGGGTGCCCGGCTCGGGGACGTACTGCAGGGTCAGGTAGTGGCTCAGGTTCGCGGTGTCCACCCCGGCGTCCCCGGCGTACGCGGACTGCGCGAACGGCAGCAGGGCCTTCTTCTCCGAGGCGAGGTAGAGCCCGTCGGCGGTCTCCAGGTAGTGCAGCGGCTTGATGCCGTAGTAGTCGCGGGCGCCGAACGCCCGGCGCTCCTGCCGGTCCCAGATGACGAAGGCGAACATGCCACGCAACCGGGTGAGCACCTGCTCGCCCCAGTAGTGGTAGCCGGCGACGATCACCTCGCCGTCACCGTTGGTGGCGAACCGGGCCCCGTAGTCGCGGATCAGCTCCTCGCGCAGCTCGATGTAGTTGTAGATCTCGCCGTTGAAGGTGAGCAGGTAACGGCCGTCGGCGTAGGGCAGCGGCTCGTGGCTGAGCGCCACGTCGATGATCGCGAGCCGTTTGTGGGCGAACACCCCGTCCGCGTACCGGCCGGAGGCGTCCCCGACCACCTCGACGCCGGTCTCGTCCGGGCCACGGTGGTGCAGGCATTCCAGCGCTGCGGCGATGTTGTCGCGGTGGGCGGCGGCGTCGCCGCGGGCACTGAAAAAGGCCAGGAGTCCGCACATGGCCGTCATCTTTCCACGCGTCCGGATCGGGCGGCGCGGCACTGCCGGCCTCTGGACCGGAACGGGTTTCGGGGTACCGTCGGCACCAGCGATGCGGCGAAGGGAGCGGGGAATGACCGAGGAGCGCACCGACGGCAAGCCGGCCGACGGCACGGAGTCGCACGACCCGGACTTCCCACCGGCGTTCCTGTCGTTCATGCGGCAGGGGTGGCGGGACACCGGGCTGCCGGTCGGCCCCCGACCGGAGGTACCGAACTACGCCAAGCGTCGCGCGGCGCTCTCCGCGGCCTTCCCCGGCGAGACGCTGGTGATCCCCACCGGCGGCGAGAAGGTCCGCGCCAACGACACCGAGTACCGGTTCCGTCCGGGCAGCGACTTCGCGTACCTGACCGGGGACTACGACCCGGACGGGGTCCTGGTGCTGCGGCCCGACGGCTCCGGGCACGACGCCACCCTGTTCATGCGTCCCCGCTCCTCACGCGAGACCGACGAGTTCTTCCGCAGCCGCCACGGTGAGCTGTGGGTGGGCCGCCGGCACACGCTGGCGGAGAAGTCGACCGAGCTGGGGCTCCCCACCGCCGACCTGACGGAGCTGGAGGCGACGCTGGGCGACCTGGCCCCGGCGCGGACCCGGGTGCTGCGCGGGTTCGACGCCTCGGTGGACTCGGCCGTGCGCCCGTACGACGGGTCGCGGGCCGACGGTCAGCCGGCCCGCGACCGGGAGCTCGCGATCGCCGTAGCGGAGTTGAAGCTGGTCAAGGACGAGTGGGAGATCGCCCAGCTCCAGGACGCGATCGACGCGACGGTACGCGGCTTCGAGGACGTGGCCCGGGTGCTGCCGGCCGACCGGGGCGTCTCGGAGCGGCTGCTGGAGGGCGTCTTCGCGCTGCGCGCCCGGCACGACGGCAACGACGTCGGGTACGGCTCGATCGTCGGCTCCGGCGAGCACGCCACGATCCTGCACTGGGTGCACAACCACGGTGTCACCCGTCCGGGTGAGCTGCTGCTGATGGACATGGGCGTGGAGGGGCACCACCTCTACACCGCCGACGTGACCCGGGTACTCCCGGTCGACGGCCGGTTCACCCCGTTGCAGCGCCAGGTCTACGACATCGTGTACGCCTCTCAGCAGGCCGGCATCGACGTCATCAAGCCGGGCGTGAAGTTCAAGGACGTCCACCTGACCTGCATGCGGGTGCTCGCCGAGGGGTTGGCCGAGCTGGGGCTGCTGCCGGTGAGTGTGGACGAGGCGATGGACGAGTCGTCGACCGTGTACCGGCGGTGGACGCTGCACGGCTTCGGGCACATGCTCGGCATCGACGTGCACGACTGCTCCCACGCGCGCAAGGAGAAGTACCGGGACGGGGAGCTGGGCGAGGGGTATGTGCTCACCGTCGAGCCGGGGCTGTACTTCCAGCCGGAGGACGAGCTGGTGCCGGAGGAGCTGCGGGGTGTCGGCATCCGGATCGAGGACGACATCCTGGTCACCTCGGCCGGTGCGGTGAACCTGTCGGCCGGCCTGCCGCGCCGGGCCGACGAGGTGGAGACCTGGCTGGCCGAGCAGCGCGAGGCGGGCCCCCGCCTGCCGGGCTGACCCGTACGACCCGCCGAAGGGCGGGCCTTTCCAGTGGCGGACGCTCGCCGCTGCGGAGGGCCCGCCCTTCGTCATGTCCCGGGTTGTCCGGCGCTTTCGGTGCCACTCCCCCCGATTGGCAGCCGCACGCCCGAACTGAGGCAGTTATGGGGTTTTTTCGTATTAGTCATCCTCGCGAAGATGCTTCTCATACGGTGGTCATCAGAAGCTACAGGCTGTTTGTAGCTACTCGCGCCGCTTCGTACGGGTGCGGGTCAGTCTGGTAGGAGGAAAGGGCGGAAGGCTCTGATGTCCAATGACGAGTTGACTTCGTACGGTGGGCCGCCTCCGGTCCCGCCAGGTCGACGACGACGCAAGATATGGGTGGCTGCCGGAGTCGCCGGCCTCACCGGGGTGGTCGGACTGGCCGCCCTGGGCGGCGTGGCCGCTCGGGACCAGAAGTCCGGGGACCGCAACAACGCCTCGGACGCCCAACCCGCGGCCGCGCCGAAATCGGAGGCTCCCGGCCCGACCACCGGCGAGAACGGCCGGGGCGACGAGGAGGCCGGTCGGGGCGATGACAAGGCCGCCCGGACCGGCGCGGAGCACAAGGGCCGCGAGGCGTCCTCCGGCGAGCAGCGTCGCGACGACAAGGAGCGGGGACACGAGGTGCCCTGCGACAGCGACAAACTGATCCAGGCCATCGAGCACGCCAACGACAACCGCGGCGGCACGCTGGAGCTGGCCAAGGGGTGCACCTACGAGCTGACCCGCTCCGACGTGGGCGACGGCACCGGCCCCAACGGGTTGCCGGTGATCACCCAGGCGGTCACGCTCGCCGGGCGCGACACCACGATCGTCCGGGCGGCGAACGCCGAGCCGTTCCGGATTCTCAACGTGGGCCGCAGCGGTCACCTGACCCTGAAGAACGTCGTCGTCAAGGGTGGGCTGACCCAGGCTGACCCGATCGCGGCGTCGAGGGCGAAGGTCGAGCTCTCCGCGAAGGCCGCCGCGAAGCCGGCGAAGGCAGGAGCCGGCACGAACGCGAAGGCGGGCGCGAAGGCGGCCACGCCGACGAAGGCCCCGGCCGCCAAGGCCGCCGCGAAGGTCCCCGCCGCCACGGGTGCCTCGGCCACCGAGGCCGCCCGGGGTGCCGGTGGCGACGCCACACTCGTCGACGTCGCGCCGGGCG
>NZ_SISL01000424.1:0-5131 GCF_004307965.1 Verrucosispora sp. SN26_14.1
CTCCGGCGCCGACCCGGCGCCGTCGACGGTCTGGAGCGCGTCCGTGGCTCGCTCGTCACGGGCGTGCCGTCCCGCGGCCCGCTTTCGGGAGAAGATCACTGCGTCCACCCTCCGCTGTTCGCACTCACCGTGCCATCTCTTCCGTCCACGCCGTCCGTGGCCGGCGGCGGCACCAGGCCGACGTGTCCGCCGGTGGAGCCGTGCCCGCCGGTGCCCCGGCCGGACGCGGGCAGTTCGGCCACCGGCCGGAAGGCCGCCCGTGCCACCCGCTGCACAACGAGTTGCGCGATCCGGTCGCCCCGCGAGATCTTCACCGGTGCGTCCCGATCATGGTTGATCAGGTTGACCAGGATCTCACCCCGGTAGCCGGCGTCGACCGTACCGGGCGCGTTGAGCACCGTCACGCCGAGTCTGGCCGCGAGCCCCGATCGGGGGTGGACCAGACCCACGTACCCCTCGGGCAACGCGATCGCCACGCCGGTCGGCACCAGAGCCCGGCCGCCGGGCGGCAACTCGACGTCGGCGGCGGCCACCAGGTCGGCACCGGCGTCACCGGGATGCGAGTACGCCGGCAGCGGCAAATCGGGGTCGAGTTGCCGTACCGGTACGGGCACCAGGTCGGTCACGGTCTACCTCTTTCGTCCGTTCCGCTGGGGGTGACCCTGCCATCCTGCCCGGTACCCGGGCCGCCGCGCGCCGTACCCTGGCACGAGTGAGCACGTCACCGTCCTCCTCCCCCACCACGGCACCCCCGACGTACACCGAACGGCTCCGGCTGCCCTGGTGGTTGTGGCCGGCCGGGATCGCGGTCGCCGCACTGCTGTCGGTGGAGGTCTGGATGGGCGCGACCGGCGTACGCGCCTGGCTGCCGTTCGCGGTGCTCGTCCCGCTCGCGCTGGCGACCATGGCCTGGCTGGGCCGGATCCGGGTCGCGGTGACCGACGGGGAACTCCAGGTCGACGACGCCCGACTGCCGGCGCGCTTCGTCGCCGACGCCGTCGCGCTGGACGCCGACGGGCGGCGTGAGGTGCTCGGTGTCGCCGCCGACCCGCTGGCGTTCGTGGTGCAGCGGCCGTGGATCTCCGGCGCCGTCCAGGTGGTCCTCGACGACCCGGACGACCCCACCCCGTTCTGGGTGGTCAGTTCCCGGCGCCCGGTCGAACTCGCCGAGGCGCTCCTGGCCGCCCGGGATTCGGCGCGCTGACCTCGTACCCCACTCCGGGCAGACTCGGGCCTCCTCGGCGCTCTCAGGGCCGTTGCCGGCACTGTCCCGGGGCTCAGCCGCCGCCGGACGGCCGTTCAGGAAGCGGGCAGCGCGGGCGGGCCACCGGGCACGGGTGGCCCGGCCGGTCCACCGGGCAGCGTCCGCCGCTGCCGGCGCAGGTCGGTGCGGAGTTCGTCGGCCAGCGCCCGGGTCGCCCGCCGGTTCAGGAAGCTCGCCACCGCCGCGCCGGTGAGGAAGGGCCCGAGCGTGGTCAGGTTACGACCGAACCGCTTGAGCAGGGTGTCCCGCAGCTCGTGCCGGGCGGCGGTGCCGAGCACCGCGCCGACCCCCACGCCCGGCATCATCGGGTTGACGCCGCGCCGGTTGGCCCACGCCTGCACCAGGGCGACCGTACGCTCCGTGCCGCCGCTGGGCAGCGGCGCGCCGTAGATCTCGTGCAGCTCGCCGGTCAGCTTCAGCTCGATCGTCACCACGGTGACCGTCTCGGCGGCCAGCAGCACCGGCGCGGACAACAGGCTCGGGGTGACCGTCCACTGCACGGCGGAGGCGCCGCCACCGGCCGCGCCGATCCCCGCGGTCGCCCGGGACGCGTTGCGGACCAGCCGGTCGGCCAACTGCTCGTCGTCCAGGCCCGGGAAGTGCCGGCGCAGGGTCGCCAGGTCCCGGATCGGTACGTGCGGGGCGACCTCGGCGACGGTGTCGACCATCCACCGCACGGCCGCCTTGGGCTTGAAGAGATCACCGATGCCCCGGTTCCGGGCCTGCTGCACCAGACGCCCGAGCAACTTCCGACGCGCCGCCGGCTCGACGTCGTCGGCGGTCAACGCCACCACCGTCGCGCCCAGCTCGTCCGTGTCCTGCCCGTGCGTGCCCTGCTCGTCCGCGTCCCGCCTGTTCGCGTTCGGCTCGCTCATGCCGCCACTCCGCTGCCCTCCGTGCCGCC
Organism: Verrucosispora sp. SN26_14.1; assembly: GCF_004307965.1. Lineage (NCBI taxonomy): Bacteria > Bacillati > Actinomycetota > Actinomycetes > Micromonosporales > Micromonosporaceae > Micromonospora > Verrucosispora sp. SN26_14.1. The sequence goes on from NZ_SISL01000424.1 coordinate 2,169, forward strand.
ACGCGACACCGCGGCCCGGAATCGATGACTCGACCACTGCCGCGCGCCCATGCCTGACCTCCCCCGGCTGACGGCCACCGCGTGGCGCGTCACCTCACGAGTGAATCAGGTCTCGGGCACCACCGCTCGCCGAGCCGGGTAGCGGCGGCTCCGTCCCGGAGCCGCCGCTGTTCTGGTGGTGTCGGGCCGTCGGTCAGACACACTCACGGCAGATCAGCTCGCCGTTGCGCTCGACTGCCAGCTGGCTGCGGTGGTGCACCAGGAAGCACCGGGCACAGCGGAACTCGTCCTGCTGCATCGGCAGCACCTTGACCGTGAGCTCCTCGTCGGCCAGGTCGGCGCCGGGCAGCTCGAAGCTCTCCGCCACCTCCGCCTCGTCGACGTCCACGGCACCCGACTGTGAGTCGACGCGCCGGGCCTTGAGCTCTTCGAGGCTGTCCTCGCCGAGGTCGACCTCGTCGCGGCGCGGGGCGTCGTAGTCGGTGGCCATCGGTTTCACTCTCCCATTTCGATGTTGTCGCTTCCGGTTGTAACGCCGGACGACGCTGTTTCGGTTCCGCTGGCAGGCCACCGCAAGTGTCGGCCACCCGACCCGACGACTGTGTGGGCCAGACCGCCAGAGGATCTCCCCGACGAGCGCGGAACCTACCCCCCCTTGGGCGAGGCATGTATACCGCCCTCGTGGCTGAGATGTACGCCCCTGCACGGGAAGTTGTTCCCAATGTGACTCAGGCGACACGAAGATAGGGGTAGTAGTACCCGGTTCCAGGGTGGCGCGCCGGTATGTCGGACTGTTTCCACGCGACGGTCGGACAACCGTTAACCTCAGCGGCGTACCCGGCGGCCGGCGGGACGGGCCCCCCACGCCGACGGCCGCTGCCACCCATCCATCGCCCGGGAGCGCCCTGATGAGCTTTGCGCGAGTGCGAGCACTCGTTGTCGTCGGCATGCTGGCGGTGGTCGCCCTGGTCTTCGTGGTCGTCGCACTCGTCAAGGACACCCAGGGTAACGCGGGCTCCGCCCAGGGTTGCCCGGAGGACTGGCCCCGCGCCGACGTGACGTTGCGCGAGCGCAAGGACGTCAAGATCAAAGTGCTGAACGCCACCGACCGCCCCGGGTTGGCCGCCAGCGTGGGCGACGAGTTCCGCAACCGCGACTTCCAGGTCCAGAAGGAAGCGAGCCAGAAGAAGCAGGTCGACGACGTGGCGGTGCTGCGGTACGGCCCGAAGGGCGTCGGCTCCGCCCACCTGCTGCGGGCGTACTTCCTCAACAACGCCGAGTACGAGTACGACGCCAAGCGCGAGGACGACGTGGTCGACGTGGTCCTCGGCAACGGCTTCCGGCAACTGGCGACCACCACCGAGGTGAACCAGTCCCTCGGTGACCTCGGTTCGCCGGTGGCCCCGCCGGGCACCTGCCCGATGCCGATCGAGGACTGACCGACGGATCGACCCGACCGGGTGGACCGGACGAGCCGGGCGGGCCGATCTGATCGGCCGAGCGTCCCGACTACGGGTCACCCGGCCGGACGATCAGGGGCCGCCGGAGGCGTCCAGCGCGGCCAGCCGGTCGTGCAGCGGCACGAACAGCTCCGGCGGCGCCGCGATGACCATGTCCGGCCCGGGGTCCTGCCCGTCGATCCCGCCGATCCGCAGGCCGGCCTCGGTGGCCACCAGTCCGCCGGCGGCCCGGTCCCAGTCCGCCAGGCCCTTCTCGTAGAACGCGTCGGCGCGCCCCTCGGCGACCAGGCAGAGGTCGACGGCGGCGGCGCCGAGCCGACGGATGTCCCGGACGTGCGCGATCAACTCGGTCACCACCCGGGCCTGGTGGACCCGACGGGCCGAGTCGTAGCCGAAACCGGTGATCACCAGCGCCTGCCCGAGGTCGGTCTCGGCGGAGCCGCGCAACCGCCGGCCGTCCCGCCAGGCACCGCCGCCGGCCGTCGCGGTCCACTCCTCGCCGGTCTGGATGTTGCGCACCACACCGGCCACGACCTCGCCGTTCACCTCGGCGGCGATCGACACCGCGCAGTGCGCCAGCCCGTACAGGTAGTTGACCGTGCCGTCGATCGGATCCACGATCCACCGCACCGGCGCCGGTGCCGCCGTACCGCGCTCCGCCGCGCCGTACTCCTCGCCCAGCACCGCGTCGTCCGGACGCCGCCGACGCAACGCGTCGATGATCTGGCGCTCCACCGCGCGGTCGGCGGCGGTCACCACGTCGGTGGCGGTGCTCTTGGTGGCCGCCACGGAGACGCCCTCGACCCTCATCCGGTACGCGGTGGCCGCCGCCTCCCGCGCCACCTCGATCGCGGTCTCCAACAACTGCCCTGGCTGCGGCGTCGAGCGGTCCATCGTCCGTCCCCTTCCCGCACGGGCGGGTTTCCGAGTCCTGCGCGGGTATCATCCTTACAAAGTCCAGATGTGCACCGAATCGGCGGTCTCGACCGCCGGTCAGCCGTGCGGCGCAGGATGATCGCCGCAGACGGCGTTACAATTCACCCCTGCCCACCGCCACGGGCGACCGGACGACCGGTCGGCCGGGGACACGGGGGTTCCTCAACCACATCGCCCGGCGTGGTGCCCCACGCTGCGCCGGACGATCCCGGCCGTGCTCGCTCTTCGCCTCCGGAAGGTCATTCGTGACAGAACCCCGCCAGACCGGCGCCGACGTTCGCTCGCTCACCGACACCCTGATCGCCCACGCGCAGAGCGCCGGCGGCCAGCTCACGTCGGCCCAGCTCGCGCGCACCGTCGAGTCCGCCGAGGTGACTCCGGCCCAGGCCAAGAAGATCCTGCGGGCGCTCTCCGAGGCCGGGGTGACCGTGGTGGTCGACGGTTCGGCCAGCACCCGCCGCCGGGTCGCCGCCGCCCGCTCCGCGACTCCCGCCTCCCGGGCCACCACCGCCAAGACCACCAAGAAGGCGGCTCCGCCCGCCCCGAAGCAGGCGGCCGCCGCCGACG
>NZ_SISL01000425.1:0-5114 GCF_004307965.1 Verrucosispora sp. SN26_14.1
CAGCGACGGCTCCGGTGCCCCGGACGCCGGGCGGCGCCGGTCCCGGCCCCGTCGCGCTCTGGTCCCGTCCCCCATCGCGGTCAGCCGCCGGGCGGTACGGCCAGTGCGCGGGCCAGGGCGGCGGGGTCGTCGACGGTCACCGTCAGCCCGGGATGGCGCGGACGGCCGCCCGGCAGCAGCGCCGGCACCGGTCGCGCGAAGCGGACGCAGAGCCCGGTGGCGGTGGAGCTGCCGAAGGTGACTCCGAGGTCGGCGGCGGACAGGCGCGGGCCGACCACCCGCCACCAGCGGTACGGGCCGGTGGTCTCGGTGTCCACGACGTTCGCCCGTTCGGTGCGCAGCCGCCAGGGGCCGAACCGCACCGTCAGTGTGTCGTCGTCGACCCGTACCCAGGCGGTGGCGGGCCGTACCCCGAGCAGGGCCAGGAGCGGGCGCAGCACCGGGTCGAACCGGAACGGGAAGAGGTGCGTGGTCATCCCCGGACCCGTCGGCCGACCCGGTCCCCCGGCCGACTCGGACGAGGCGGTGCGGCGGGACGCGGGCGGGGCCGTGCGGCGGGACGCCGGAAGGCAGCGGTCATGGGCGCCGCGTACCCCGCGAAGGCCGGCCGACACCCCCCAGGCCGGCCGGCCTCCTGTTTCCCCCCGTGCTCACCACCGGGCGACGGCGCCCGGGCGGGTCGGATGCCCCCGTGCCTCGCCGTCGGGCGAGGCGCGGGGACCCCCCGTCCCGGCTACTGCAGGAATGCCCCGAGAGGCGACAGCAGCAACCGACCGAGCGCGGCGGCCGTCTGGTCCAGCCGCGCGCGCTCGCGCTCGTGTCGATGCGGGTCGTGCCGGCATCGCCAGATTCGTTGTGCGTTGCGCCAGGCGACATCCCGGGTGTACTCGACCAGCTCACCCTGGTACCAGTCGTCGATGTCGCCGTTGACCATGTCGATGAGCAGTTGCCACTGCTCCAGGTAGCCCCGACGCAGACCGGGGATCTTGTCGGCGAAGATCTTGTTGATCTCCAGGTAGTCGCGGTGCTGGTCGCTGCCCTCGACCGGCTCCGACTCCAGGTAGTCGAACGTGGTGACCAGCGCAAACGGCAGGTCGAAGTTGATGTGCGCATTGACGCCGGCAGCCGCCGACGGCAACGGCCGGGCGTCCGGGCCGCGCATCCGGTCGAAGAGGCAGGCCCACGCCTTGGGCGTATTGGGGCTGGAGTCGCTCCACATCCGCAGCGCGTCGAAGTAGCGGGCGGCGAACTCGACGTCCAGCCGGGACAGGAAGACCGGGTCGACGAACCGGTCGGCGTAGAGGCCGTCCAACACGCTCGTGGTGATGGTGAGGTAGAGCTTGTTGAAGTCGGCCAGCGGGCAGCTGTCCAGCAGCGGTGGCAGCCGGACCAGCATGTCCTGGAGCTTGGTCAGGTGGTCGACGACGGCGGGCACGTCGGCCGGGTGATCGGCGAGCAGGTCCACGATGTCCCGGTGCACTGGCCCCCAGACCGGTTCACTCACGCTGCCCCCTCGCTGCTCCCGGCCCCGGTCTCCCCGACGCCGGGCACAGCCTTTCAGGCGGGGACACCGCCGACATCAGTAGAACTACGTATCCGACACCGACACCCGACTACGCAGGAAGATGGCGCTCGCCTGGACCCGGGTGCGGACGTGGAGCTTGTCGAAGATGTGCGAGACGTGCACGCCGATGGTCCGCTCGCTGATGAACAGGCGCTGGCCGATCTCCTTGTTGGTCAGCCCCTCGGCCACTGCGGCGAGCACCTCGCGCTCGCGCGCGGTCAGCGCGGCCAGCTCGTCACCGGCACCCGGTGGCGGCTCGACCCGCCCGGAGGGGCGTTCCTCCAACTCCACCCGCGCCCGACCGGCGAGGGTACGGATCTCCTCGGTGAACGGCACCGCACCGAGTCCCTGCGCCATCTGGTACGCCTCCCGGAGCAGCCGACCGGCGGTCGCCGTACGGCGACGGCGGGCCAGCAGCGCCTCGGCCTGACGCAGCCGCGCGTAGGCCGCCGGGTAGGGGTGGTTGCGGCGGTCCCACTCGGCCGCCGCGCGGCCCCACAGATCCGGGTCGCTGTCGTCGAGGCGGCTCACCTCGGCGGCACAGAGCGCCAGATATCCGTCGACGACGTCGCGTACCGGCCGGGCCGCGGGCACGCTGCGCCCGGCCACCCGGTCGGCGATCTCGCGCAACCGGCGTACCGCGTTCTGGTCGACCGCGACGGTGCGGCTGGCGTGCGCCTCGGCCTCCGCGCGCAGCCCGTGCCAGACCAGCACGGCGAGGATCACCAGATCGTCGGAGCGGCTCTCGGTCAGGCCACGCTGCACCGCGTGCCGGGCCACGTCGTGCCGCCCCTGCCACATCGCCAGGCCGGCGCGCAGGGTGAGCAGCGGGATGACGTGCCGGGCACCGCCACCGGCCAGCATGGTGGCCGCCGCGTCCAGGTCCCGGTCGGCGGCCTCGACGTCGCCGTACCCGACCGAGAGCCGGCAGCGGGCCAGCAGCATCTCCACCGCGTCCGCGCCGGACGGGCGGTGCCGCAGCGCCGCCGCGACGACCTTCTCCGCCTCGGCCCACTGCCCCACCCGGAACAGCCCGTTGGTCGCGACGGCCAGCAGCCGGGTCGCGTAGGCACGACCCAATCCCAGCTCGGCCACCCGCTCGGCACCCCGGCGGGCCACCACCACCCCCTCTTCGAGGATGTTCAGCGGCCCGGTGAGCAGCTCCGCCAGGTGCAGGTAGGCCCGCGCCACGTCCTCCGGACGGCCGGCCCGCTCGGCGGTGTCCAACGCCCGCCGCAGCACCGCCAGCCCGGCATCCGGATCCTCCAGGTACGCCTCGGAGAAGCCCAACGCCGCGCTGGCCAGCACCACCTCGGTGGTGGCGCCCTCGACCTGCTCGGCGAGGGCCAGCGCCTCCCGCGCCCGCCGGCCCGCGTCGGCGTACCGGCCGAGGTGCACCAGCAGCTCCGCCAGGTGTGCGGCGGCGGCGGCCCGCTGCCGGGGCGTGCAGTCGGCGGCGTCCAGCGCCTGCTGGTACTCCACCTCGGCCAACGCCGACCGTCCGGCGGCGGCCAGATATCGTGCCCGCCGGATGTGCAGCTCGCAGGCGGGCGGGCCGGTGTCGGTGGCGGCCAACTCCTCCAGCAGCGTCAGCGCCCGCGCGTACTCGCCGCTCTTGTGTGCGGCCTCGGCGGCCTGGCCCAGCAGCACCGCCCGGTCGACCCCGGCCCGGCCCTGGCTCAGATCCACCGCCACCGACCAGTGGCGGTGTGCCTCGGCGTAGCCGTACAGCCGCTCGGCCTCCTCGGCGGCGGCCACCGCCGCCGGCAACGCCCGATCCGGCTCACCGGCCAACCGCCAGTGGTGCGCCAGCCGGGCCTGGTGCAGCTCACCCGGCGCCGAGGTCAGCGCCTCGGCGTAACGCCGGTGCAGCAGGGCGCGTTCGGCGGGCAGCAGCTCGTCCTCCAGCACCTCGGCGACGAGCCGGTGCCGCAGCCGGTAACCGTCCTCGGAGCCGACCAGCAGCCGGTGCGCGACGGCGGCCTTGACGGCGGTGAGCAGGTCCTGCTCGGGCAGCCCGACCACCTCGGTGAGCAGCCGGTGCTCGACCGGTTCCACCCCGGCGGCGACCGCGTGCACGGCCTGGTGCGCCGGCTGCGGCAACGCGTCCACCCGGGCCAGGAACACCTCGCGCAACGTGTCGGACAGGTCGTCGCGGCCGTCGCGCAGGTCCCGGGACAACTCCTCCACCACGAACGGGTTGCCCCCGCTGCGTTGCCACAGCCGGTCGGCCGCCTCGGGCGCGACCGGGGCCCGGACGATCGCGGCGGCGAGTTCCTCGGTGGCGGCGCGGTCCAGCGGCGCCAGGTCCAGCACCCGCACCGACCGCAGCCGGCGCAACTCGGTCAACACGCGACGCAGCGGGTGCGCGCCCTGCAACGACTCGGACCGCACCGCCGCCAGCACCGACAGTTGCAGGTCGCCCAGACCGGCGAGCAGATAGAGCAGCAACTGTCGGGTGGTCCGGTCGACCCACTGGAGGTCGTCCAGCACCAGCACCAGCGGACGGCCACCGGCGATGACGCCCAGTCCCCGGGACACCCGCTCCAGCAGCGCCCCCGCGCCGTCCGGACCGGTGGCGTCCTCGGCGAACACCCCGAGCAACGCGCGCACCGACGCGGTCGCGGCCGGCGGGAGGTCCGCGTCGAGACGCCGCAACGCCTGCCGCAACGGGTGCAGCGGTGAGGCGTCGCCGATGTCCAGACAGGAACCGGTGAGCACCAGCGCACCGCCCGCGCTCAACTGCCCGCCCACCTCGTGCAGCAGCCGGGTCTTGCCCACGCCGCTCTCGCCGGTGAGGAAGACCCCGGCCGTGTTTCCCGGCGCCACGTCGTCGAGCAACGCGGCGCGTACCGTCGCCACCAGGTCGGCCCGACCGACGAGCGGTGTGGTGTCCACGTCGCTGGCCATGGCTCGCAGCCTAGTCACAGCCGCCGCCCCCGTTCTACCGCCGCCGCGCCGCCCCTCCCCCACTCGCGTCGACATTGCGACCGAAGGTTGCGCTCGGCCGACATACGTCGTTCGGCAGATCCGCCGTCGGACCGGGGATGACAGTCTCCGGGACATCGTTGGCACGCACGGGGGGAGAGGCGGGTGCGATCTCGATGCCCATGTCGGTTGTCGCAGGTCAGCCGGCTCAGCGGGGGCGCTGGCCGGTAGCTGAGGAACGACGGACGTTGACTGTCCTCTTCGTCGACATCGTCGGGTCGACACGTCTGGTCGACCGGCTCGACCCGGAGGACGTCCGCACACTGCAACGGGTCTACTTCCGCACGGTCGCCCGGGTGCTGCGGCGCTGGGACGGCGTGGTGGAGAAGTACGTCGGCGACGCGGTGATGGCGTTGTTCGGCGCGCGGGCCGGGGACGGCTTCGAGGCGTACCGGGCGGTGCGGGCCGGGCTGGAGGTCCAGCGGGCCCTGGACCGCCGGCCACTAGAGACCGCGCCCGGGCTGCGGGTCCGCGTCGGGGTGGCCACCGGCGAGGCCGTGGTGGACCTGGCCGCCGGGCGCGACGGCGGGCACGGCATGGCCAGCGGCGCGGTGATCACGCT
>NZ_SISL01000426.1:0-5051 GCF_004307965.1 Verrucosispora sp. SN26_14.1
GTCCGGCTCCCCGGAGATCGCGCGGCAGACCACCCGCCGCACGTTGGTGTCGACCACCGGATGCCGCTGCCCGTACGCGAAGGCCGCCACCGCCCGCGCCGTGTACGTGCCGACCCCGGGCAGGGCGAGCAACTGCTCCAGTTGATCAGGGACCTGGCCGCCGTGCCGCTCCACGACGGCGACCGCGCACTCCCGCAGCCGGACCGCCCGGCGGGGGTAGCCGAGCCGCCCCCACATCCGGATCGCCTCGGCCGGGGTGTCCTGCGCCAGTGCCGCCGGAGTGGGCCAGCGTGCCAGCCACGCCTCCCATGCGGGCAGTACCCGGACCACCGGGGTCTGCTGGAGCATGACCTCGCTGACCAGGATGGCCCACGGGCTGACGTCGGGATGGCGCCACGGCAGGTCCCGCGCGTTGCGCTCGTACCACCGGCTCACCTGGCCGGCGAAGGTGGTTTCTGTCATCGCGTCGCCGATCATGCCACGGGTGCCGGATTCCGCCGACTGGACGGTCCGGGCGGGCCGCCACCGTCGGCGGACGTGGATCGGGGAGAATGCCCGGATGAACGAGCTCGCGATCACCGTCATCGGCCGGGACCGACCCGGCATCGTGGCCGACGTCGCCGAGGTGCTGGCCCGACTCGGGGCGAACCTCACCGACAGCACCATGACCCGGCTGCGCGGACACTTCGCGATGACCCTCATCTGTGTGGGCCCGGCCGCCGCCGAGGTGGAGGCCGCGTTGGTCACGCTGACCGCCGACGGTCAACTGCTGGCCACCGTACGCGAGGTGACGCCCGACGGGGAGACGGCTCCGGCCGGCGAGCCGTACGTGGTGGCGGTGCACGGGGCGGACCGGATGGGCATCGTGGCCGCGATGACCCGGGTGCTGACCGAGGCCGGCGGTAACGTCACCGACCTGAGTACCCGGTTGGTGGGGTCGCTCTACGTGGTGGTGGCGGAGGTCGAGGTGCCCCCGGGCGCGGCCGAGCCGCTCGCCGCCCGGCTGGCCGAGGCCGCCACGAATCTCGGTGTCGACGTCACTCTCCGTCCCGCCGAACCGGATCTGCTGTGAGCGGCGACGCGGGTACGCCGGACCTGACCGCCGAGGCGTACGCCGGGCTGGGGGAGTGGACGCCCGAGTCCCTGGGCACCGGCGCGGTGCTGCCGGTGGTCTCCGCCCCGCACACGGTGCTCAGCCGGGCCGGCGCGGAGGTCGACCCCACCGCCGAGGAGACCGTCCGGCTGGCGGCCGACCTGATCGCCACCATGCGGGTCTCGCCCGGCTGCGTCGGCCTGGCCGCACCGCAGGTGGGGGTGGGGGCACACGTGTTCGCGGTCAACGTGACGGGCCATTCCAAGGCGGTCACGGTGCACGGCACGTTCGCGCTCTGCAACGCCCGGGTGGTCGAGGCGACCCGGTGGAAGGCGGGCCGGGAGGGGTGCATGTCGGTGCCGGACCTGACCGGTGACGTCAAGCGCGCCAGCCGGCTCGTGGTCGAGGGGACGCTGCCGGGCAGCGGCGAGCTGGTTCGCCTGGTCACCGACGGTTTCGAGGCGCGGGCCCTGCAACACGAGATCGACCACTGCGCCGGGCTGTTGTTCCTGGACCGGGTGGCCGGCGCGCACGCGATCTACCAACGCAAGGTGTATCTCTGACCGAGGGCGGGTCGATACGGTGAGTGACGAATCGGCGCTGCCGACGCCCCGCACCGTCGTGAATGGAGGGTGGGTTCCGATGGGTCCGGTCGACCCCGGCGCGTCGCTACCGTCCGTCGCGTGCGACGCCGCTACGGTGGGGGCATCATGCGTCTGACGGTCGGCCCCCTGTCTCCCGCGGTGTACTGGCGGCGTCGTGCCGTCGTGCTCGGCGCGGTCCTGCTCCTGCTGGTTGTCGTGCTCTACTCCTGCAACGGGCAGAGCAGCGAGCCCGGTGCGACCGGCGACGGTCAGCCCGATCCCGGGGTGTCGACCGGCGCGCCGGAGCCGACCGGGTCGGTGTTGACCCCGGAGACCGGCTCGCCTCCGTCAGGCGACGCCGGGACCGGCCCGACGGCGCCCTCCGGTGATCCGGCGACCAGTCCGTCGACCGAGCCGTCGCTCAGTAACGACCCGCCGGTCAACAACACCTCGACCGATGACGGAACCTGCACCGACAGTGAGATCGTGGTGACCGCCCAGGCCCTGCCCGGCGAGGTGGTGCGCGGCGCCGCCGTCGATCTGCATCTGAAGATCCGCAACCGGTCGGAGCGGACGTGCAGCCGGGACGTCGGCGCGGACGCGCAGGAGATCTTCATCAAGTCCGGCGCCGAGGTGGTCTGGTCCTCGGACACCTGCGGTGCCGCCTCCGGGTCGGACACGCAGTCCTTCACGCCGGGCTTCGAGCGCTCCTACCAGGTCGGCTGGAACGGCAAGGACAGCAGCCGGTGCGCCGAGGGAGTGGCGAACGGCCCGGTCGTGCAGGCCGGGACGTACGAGGTCTTCGCGCGGGTGGGGACCCGGCTGAGCCAGCCGGCCAAGATCCGTCTGACGGGCTGACCGGGCGGGACCGGGCCGGGCCGGTGATCGCGGCCCGGGTCAGACGTAGCGTTCCAGGATGGACGCCTCGGCGAGCCGGGAGAGCCCCTCGCGTACGCCCCGGGCCCGCGCGTCGCCGACGCCCTCGACGGCCTGGAGGTCCTCGACCGTCGCGCCGAGCAGCCGCTGGAGGCTGCCGAAGTGCAGCACCAGCCGGTCCACCACCGCCACCGGCAGTCGGGGCACCTTGGCCAGCAGCCGGAAGCCGCGCGGGCTGACCGCTGCCTCCAGCGCGTCGGACGCGGCCGGGTAACCGATCGCCTTGGCGACGGAGACCAGGTCGATCAGCTCGGTGGCGCTGAGCAGGTCCAGCTCGACCAGGGCCTCGTCGAGGGTGCGGGGCTTACGGCCGGTGGGCAGGTAGTCCCGGATGACCAGGGTGCGGTCGGCGTCCACGCCGGCCATCAGCTCGTCGAGTTGCAGGGCGAGCAGTCGGCCGTCGGTGCCCAGCTCGACCACGTAGCCGGCGATCTCGTCGGCGATCCGGCGGACCATCTCCAGCCGCTGCACCACGGCGACCGCGTCCCGGACGGTGACCAGGTCCTCGATCTCCAGCGCGGAGAGGGTGCCGGAGACCTCGTCCAGCCGGAGCTTGTAGCGCTCCAGGGTGGCCAGCGCCTGGTTGGCCCGGGACAGGATGGCCGCCGAGTCGTCCAGCACGTGCCGCTGGCCGTTGACGTAGAGGCTGATGATCCGCATCGACTGGCTGACCGAGATCACCGGGTAGCCCGTCTGCCGGGCGACCCGCTCGGCGGTGCGGTGCCGGGTGCCCGACTCCTCGGTCGGGATCGTCGGGTCGGGCATCAGGTGCACCGCGGCCCGGACGATGCGGGTGCCGTCGCTGGAGAGCACCACCGCGCCGTCCATCTTGCACAGCTCACGGACCCGGGTCGCGGAGAACTCGACGTCCAGCGGGAAACCGCCGGTGCACAGACCCTCGACCACCTTGTCGTACCCGAGGACGATCAGTGCGCCGGTGCGACCGCGCAGGATGCGCTCCAGGCCGTCGCGAAGCGCGGTGCCCGGTGCCATCAGCGCCAGATTCGCGCGCAGCGGGTCGCCGACGCTGCCGCCTCCGGTCACGCTGACGCTGATCGGACGAGCGGGCGAGCCCACGGCACCGGTGCGGGCGTGGGGTGTCGCGCCGGCAGGCTTGGTGGCTTCGCGGTCGATCGGCACGGGCACAGTCTACGGACTGCCCTGCGGTGGGTGCTCCCGTGGTTACTGGGATGTGTCACGATTCGGCCCGTGCCGTCCGTCCCGTCCGTCGGAGACGCGGCTCACTCCGCCGAGGCCCGGGCCGCGGCCTGCAACGCCGCCCGGACGTCGCCCACCTCCACCACCCGCATCTGCTCCGGGCCGGCGCCGGTGCTCGCGGGGCCGCAACCGGGCGGCACGAGGGCCAGCCGGAACCCGAGCCGGGCCGCCTCGGACAGCCGGCGCGGCACCGCTCCCACCCGGCGGACCTCGCCGGTCAGGCCGACCTCGCCGATCGCCACCAGGTGCGGCGCGATCGCCAGGTTCAGGCCGCCGGAGGCGACCGCGAGCGCGACCGCCAGGTCCGCCGCCGGCTCCACCACCCGGATGCCGCCGACGGTGGCCGCGAAGACCTCCCGGTCGTGCAGGGTGAGTCGCTCGGTGCGGCGCTGGAGCACCGCCAGCACCATCGCCAGCCGGGCCGAGTCCAGCCCGGAGACGGTACGCCGGGGCGAACCGGCCACGGCGGCACCGATCAACGCCTGCACCTCCGTCACCAGTGCCCGGCGTCCCTCCATCGCCACCGTCACGCAGGTGCCCGGCACCGGCTCGCTGTAGCGGGTAAGGAACAGCCCGGACGGGTCGGCGAGGCTGCTGATGCCGCCCTCGTGCATCTCGAAGCAGCCCACCTCGTCGGCGGCGCCGAACCGGTTCTTGACGCCGCGCACCATCCGCAGCGAGGAGTGCTTGTCGCCCTCGAAGTGCAGCACCACGTCGACCAGGTGCTCCAACACCCGGGGACCCGCCACCTGCCCGTCCTTGGTCACGTGCCCCACCAGCACGGTCGCGATGCCGCGCTCCTTGGCGACCGCCACCAGTGCGGCGGTGACCGCCCGCACCTGGGTCACCCCGCCCGGCACGCCCTCGGTGCCGGTGGTGGAGATGGTCTGGACCGAGTCGAGCACCAGCAGGCCCGGCTTGACCGCGTCGAGGTGGCCGAGCACCGCCGCGAGGTCGCTCTCGGCGGCGAGGTAGAGCTGGTCGTGCAGGGTGCCCATGCGTTCGGCCCGCAGGCGCACCTGGCTGACCGACTCCTCGCCGCTGACCACCAGCGAGGGGCTGCCCGCGCCGACGGCCCACTGCTGGGCCACGTCGAGCAGCAGGGTGGACTTGCCGACCCCGGGCTCACCGGCGAGCAGCACCACCGCCCCGGGCACCAGCCCGCCGCCGAGCACCCGGTCCAGCTCACTGACGCCGGTGGCTGGCTCTTATACACATCG
>NZ_SISL01000427.1:0-5077 GCF_004307965.1 Verrucosispora sp. SN26_14.1
GCATGCCCGGCGGTGGGCGGGGCGGACAGTCTGGTGGTGGAGGCCGTGCGGAGCCCCCTCGACGGGGTGGGCCGGGCGGCGAGCCGGACCATCGGGGCCGGCGTTCCGGCCGCTACCGCGAGGACGGCAACGAGCCGTACGGCCAGATGCCGGGCGGCAACTACGGCTACCGGGGCGACCGGTACTGACCCTGGGGGCCAGTACCGGTCGGGTTACGGTCTAGATCCGGCGCAGCACCGCGACCACTCGCCCCATGATCGTGGCGTCGTCACCGGGGATCGGGTCGAAGGCCGGATTCTGCGGCATCAGCCAGACGTGGCCGTCGCGCCGTCGGTAGGTCTTCACGGTCGCCTCGCCGTCCAGCATGGCGGCGACGATCTCGCCGGAGTCAGCGGTCGGCTGCTGCCGGACGACCACCCAGTCGCCGTCGCAGATCGCCGCGTCGAGCATCGAGTCGCCCTTGACCTGGAGCATGAAGACCTCGCCCTCGCCGACCAGCTCACGGGGGAGCGGGAAGACGTCCTCCATCGACTGTTCGGCGAGGATCGGCCCACCGGCGGCGATCCGGCCGAGCATCGGCACGTACGCGGGGGTAGGGCGCTGCGAGCGGGCCAACTCGTCGTCGACGTCGCTGGAGGACCGGACGTCGACCGCGCGGGGGCGATTCGGGTCGCGCCGCAGGAAGCCCTTCTTCTCCAGCTCCTTGAGCTGGTAGGCGACGCTGGACGGGGAGACGAGCCCGACCGCCTCGCCGATCTCCCGCACGCTCGGCGGGTAACCGTGCCGCTCCACCCAGGTGCGGATGAAGTCGAGGATGCGTCGCTGGCGGGCGGTCAGGTCGACCGTCGCCGGGTCGGGGAAACCGCTGACCACCGGCGTCACCGGGCGTACGGCGGGCTGCCCGGAGCGGGCACGGGTGACGCTGCGGCGACGGGCGGCCGGCGGAGCCGCCTCGATGCTCTGCTGCGGGCTCTGCGGCCGGTTGGCCCGGTCCTCGGTCACGTCCGTCCTCCCTGGTCGGCGCTGGGGTGCCTTGGCGGCTCGTGGTGCGCACGGTGATCTGTCGGCCGGTGCGGCGACCATGGTCACCTCCGGCTGTTCATGACCGTATCGGTGAGATCGGTCATTTTCAAACATCTGTACGACCTGTCTCCGCGTGTCGGGGCGGAAAAGCGCGACAGTCGTACGTCCGTTCTGATAAATGGTACGCGTAGTCGAACGTGTGTTCGACCCGGTACGGATTGTCGGTGATCCTGTCCGGTCGGGCGGTAACCCTCGCCACCGGTCCGCGTTGGGCTCTCCGGCTGGGTGGAGAGGGGGTGGCGGATGGGTTGTCGGGTGACGCGCCGGACACGCCGGTCAACTTGACCGCGGATCGCCAGCGACATACGGTCGACCCCTAGATGTAGTAGTCACATTGGCGTAAGTCGCCTACAGGTTGGGTTCGACTACCCACCGCACTTTCCGCACCGCCGAGCCGGCGGCCGTCCTGCGGGCGGCCCCGCCGTCCCTGCGTGCGCCCGGAGGTGGGTGGGAGGCGTACCCGAAGTCGATCAAGGAGGTCGGGCGATGCGGTGTCCGTACTGCCGGCACGCCGACTCCCGGGTGGTCGACTCGCGGGAGGCGGACGACGGTCAGTTGATCCGTCGGCGGCGCTCCTGCCCGGAGTGCGGCAAACGGTTCACCACTGTCGAGGAGGCGGTGCTGGCGGTGGTCAAGCGCAGCGGGGTGACCGAGCCGTTCAGCCGTACGAAGATCATCGGCGGAGTGCGCAAGGCGTGCCAGGGGCGACCGGTCGAGGAGGACTCGATCGCGATCCTGGCGCAGCGGGTCGAGGAGACCATTCGCGCCAAGGGGGCCGCCGAGATCCCGAGCCACGAGGTCGGGCTGGTCATCCTGGGTCCCCTGCGGGACCTGGACGAGGTCGCCTACCTACGGTTCGCCAGCGTCTACCGGTCGTTCGACTCGCTCGCCGACTTCGAGCGGGAGATCGAGACGCTGCGGGCCGCCGCGCGCGCCCGGGAGGGCGACGGGGCCGAGACGGCCCACGCGCAGTGAATGTCTGAGCAGCAGCAGTAGCAGTGACAGTCGGATCACGCGGGGTGCCCGCGTGAGCGAGGGGGCGGATGAGATGTCGGGGGACGGTGTGACAACAAGCAGGTCACGGAACAAGACGAACGCGGGCCTCAAGGTGGAGCGGGTCTGGACCACCGAGGGCGTGCACCCGTACGACGAGGTCGCCTGGGAGCGCCGCGACGTCGTGATGACCAACTGGCGGGACGGCTCGATCAACTTCGAGCAGCGCGGTGTCGAGTACCCGGAGAGTTGGAGCGTCAACGCGGCCAACATCGTGACCACCAAGTACTTCCGGGGCGCGGTGGGCACCCCGGAGCGGGAGTGGTCGCTCAAGCAGCTGATCGACCGGGTGGTCACCACCTACCGCACCGCGGGTGAGGAGTACGGCTACTTCGCCTCCCCGGCCGACGCCGAGATCTTCGCCCACGAGCTGACCTGGATGCTGCTGCACCAGGTGTTCAGCTTCAACTCGCCGGTCTGGTTCAACGTCGGCACGCCGTCGCCGCAGCAGGTCAGCGCCTGTTTCATCCTCGCCGTCGACGACTCGATGGACTCCATCCTCGACTGGTACAAGGAGGAGGGGCTGATCTTCAAGGGCGGCTCCGGCTCCGGCGTCAACCTGTCCCGGATCCGCTCCTCCCGGGAACTGCTCTCCTCCGGCGGCACCGCCTCCGGCCCGGTCAGCTTCATGCGCGGCGCCGACGCGAGCGCCGGCACCATCAAGTCCGGCGGCGCCACCCGGCGAGCGGCCAAGATGGTCATCCTCGACGTCGACCACCCGGACATCGAGGAGTTCGTGGTCACCAAGGCGCGCGAGGAGGACAAGATCCGCGCGCTGCGCGACGCCGGGTTCGACATGGACCTGGGCGGCGCCGACATCGTCAGCGTGCAGTACCAGAACGCCAACAACTCGGTCCGCGTCTCCGACGAGTTCATGGCGGCGGTCGAGCAGGGCGGCGGCTTCGACCTGCGCGGCCGGCTCGACGGCGCGGTGATCGACACCATCGACGCGCAGAAGCTGTTCCGCACCATCTCCCAGGCCGCCTGGGAGTGCGCCGACCCCGGCCTGCAGTACGACGACACCATCAACGACTGGCACACCTGCCCGGAGACCGGCCGGATCACCGCGTCGAATCCGTGCTCGGAGTACCTGCACCTGGACAACTCCTCGTGCAACCTGGCCTCGCTGAACCTGATGAAGTTCCTCCGCGCCGACGGTGGCTTCGAGGTGGAGAAGTTCGTCCGCAGCGTCGAGATGGTCATCACCGCGATGGACATCTCGATCTGCTTCGCCGACTTCCCGACCGAGAAGATCGGCGAGACCACCCGGGCCTACCGGCAGCTCGGCATCGGGTACGCCAACCTCGGCGCCCTGCTGATGGCCTCCGGCCTGCCGTACGACTCGGACCAGGGTCGTTCGCTGTCCGCCGCGATCACCTCGCTGATGACCGGCACGGCGTACCGCCGCTCGGCCGAGCTGGCCGGCATCGTCGGCGCGTACGACGGGTACGCCCGCAACGCCGAGCCGCACAAGCGGGTCATGCGCAAGCACGCCGCCGCCAACGACCAGATCAAGCCGGCCGGCACGGTGGCCACCGCGGTGGTCCGCGAGGCCACCAAGCAGTGGACCCAGGGCAACAAGATCGGCGACCGGAACGGCTGGCGGAACTCGCAGGCCAGCGTGCTCGCGCCGACCGGCACCATCGGCCTGATGATGGACTGCGACACCACCGGCGTCGAGCCGGACCTGGCGCTGGTGAAGTTCAAGAAGCTGGTCGGCGGCGGCTCGATGCAGATCGTCAACCAGACCGTGCCCCGCGCCCTGCGCAGCCTCGGCTACCCCGAGGAGCAGGTCGAGGCGATCGTCGAGCACATCTCCGACCAGGGGCACGTGGTGGACGCCCCCGGCCTGAAGCCGGAGCACTACCCGGTCTTCGACTGCGCCATGGGCGAGCGGTCCATCGCCCCGATGGGCCACGTCCGGATGATGGCGGCGGTCCAGCCGTTCATCTCCGGCGCCATCTCCAAGACGGTCAACATGCCGGAGCAGGCCACCGTCGCCGACGTCGAGAAGATCTACTTCGAGGGCTGGAAGCTCGGCCTCAAGGCGCTGGCGATCTACCGGGACAACTGCAAGGTCGGTCAGCCGCTGTCGGTGGCGAAGAAGAAGACCGCCGAGCCGGAGGCGACCGTCACCGCGGTCGAGCCGGTGGTGGAGAAGGTCGTCGAGTACCGCCCGGTGCGCAAGCGGCTGCCGAAGAAGCGCCCCTCGGAGACCATCTCCTTCTCGGTCGGTGGCGCCGAGGGTTACCTCACCGCCTCGTCCTACCCGGACGACGGCCTCGGCGAGGTCTTCCTCAAGATGTCGAAGCAGGGTTCCACCCTGGCCGGGGTGATGGACGCCTTCTCGGTGGCCATCTCGATCGGCCTGCAGTACGGCGTCCCGCTGGAGACATACGTCAGCAAGTTCACCAACATGCGCTTCGAGCCGGCCGGCATGACCGACGACCCGGACGTGCGGATGGCCGCCTCGGTGATGGACTACATCTTCCGTCGCCTGGCGCTGGACTTCCTGCCCTACGAGCGCCGTGCCGAGATCGGCATCTTCACCGCCAAGGAGCGGGCCGCCCAGCTCGTCGCCGAGGCGGAGGCGGAGGCCAACGGCACGGACCTCACGGCCATGGCCGCGTCCGCCCCGGTCGAGGCCAAGCCGGAGGAGCCGAAGAGCGGCCCGGTCGCCCAGCCGGCTCAGGAACTCGCCGACGCCGCCGCGATCAAGCCGGCACCGTCGGTCGGTTCCAGCACCGAGTTGCTGGAGGCCGTGATCGGCAAGGCCGCCGACGCACCGCTCTGCTTCACCTGCGGTACGAAGATGCGCCCGGCCGGTAGCTGCTACGTCTGCGAGGGCTGCGGCTCCACCAGCGGCTGCAGCTGACGACGAGCACCGAGGAGCCCCGGACGCACACGCGTCCCGGTCTCTTATACCCCTCTGACGCTGCCG
>NZ_SISL01000428.1:0-5054 GCF_004307965.1 Verrucosispora sp. SN26_14.1
TCTCGTGGGCTCGGTTATGTGTATAAGAGACAGGTCGCCGGGGGCGCGGCTCAGGCGGCTTCGGGCTCGCGCAGGTCGAGCCAGTCCGCCCAGCGCGGGTCGGGGGCGCGGTGCCCGAGCACCCGCCAGGCGATCCCGCGCGGCGGTGCCGGCGGGGAGTGCAGCCGCCAGCCCATCTCGGCGGGGGTCTTGTCGCCCTTGCTGTGGTTGCAGCGGGCGCAGGCGGCGACCACGTTCTCCCAGGCGTGCCGACCACCCCGGCTGCGCGGGAAGACATGGTCGATGGTCTCGGCCGGCCCCCGGCAGTAGGCGCACCGCCAGCCGTCCCGAGCGAAGATCGCCCGGCGGGACAGACCGACGTGGGTGCGGTACGGCACCCGGACGAACCGGGTGAGCCGGACGACGGAGGGCACCGGGAGCGCGTTGCGTGCGCTGTGCAGGATGCCCTCGCCGTCGGCGACGCAGACCGCCTTGGCGGAGAGCACGAGGATCGCGGCACGGCGGACCGACACGACACACAGCGGCTCGTAGGTGGCGTTGAGAACCAGCGCGCCGGAGCCCACCGTGGGTCGTATGTCAGGCATCGCGTCACCCTCCCGGTCAAGCGGCAGTCACACTCGCCACCGCCGACCGGTGTCGGACACAGCCCTACACCATGTCGACGCCGGCCGGTTCACCGACGTCCGTTGCGCCAATCGTCCCTGATCGGAACCGCGAATGCACGTACTAATCCTGGGTAGCCGGGGCGGCTTTCCGACCGGTCGAGGTCCGACGTCACCGTCCGGTGGGGCGGCGGTGTACCCGTCGGGCGGTTGCGGTACGAACACAGGGTGATTGTCAGCATCCTGCGCACCGTCGTCCCCACGCCGTCCCCGACCCCGTCGGAACCGGACGAGACACCCAGCCCGGAGTGTCTGGACGAGGTCGTCTGCAACTGGGTCTGGAAGTTCTCCGACTCGGTGTGGTTCGCCGAGGGCAGCTACTGGATCCTGATCAAGCCGTTGCGGATCCTGTTGATCCTGCTGCTCGCGATGTCCGCCCGGTGGCTGGTGCACCGTACGCTCCGCCGTCTGGTCCGCACCACCAGCGACGCCGGGGTGCCCACCATGCTCCGCCCGTTGCGCGAGCGCATCCCGACCGCGACCGCCGCACCCGGCGAGTTCGTGCCGGAACGTCGCCGACAGCGCGCCGAGGCGATCGGCTCGGTGCTGCGCAGCATCAGCACGGCGTTCATCTACGGCATCGCGGTGCTGATGGTGCTCAAGGAGTTCAGTTTCGAGCTGGCACCGCTGCTGGCCAGCGCGGGCATCGCCGGTGTGGCTCTCGGCTTCGGCGCACAGAGCCTGGTGAAGGACCTGCTCGCCGGGCTCTTCATGCTCATCGAGGACCAGTACGGGGTCGGTGACAACGTCGACCTCGGCGAGGCGACCGGCGTGGTCGAGGCGGTCGGGCTACGGGTGACCACGGTGCGCGACGGTCGGGGCGTGCTCTGGTACATCCGTAACGGCGAGGTCGTCCGGGTCGGCAACAAGAGCCAGGGCTGGGCGCTGGTGGTGGTGGACCTGCCGATCGGCTTCGCCGGCACCGAGGAGGCCATGGCGGTGCTGCGGACCGCCGCCGCCTCGGTCGCGGTCGACCCGGAGCTGGCCGCGTCGATCGTGGAGCCACCGGACGTGCTCGGCGTCGAGCAGGTGACGGTGGAGGGCACGGTCATCCGGACGGTGGTCAAGACCACCGCCGAGGGACAGTTCGCCGTCGGTCGGGAGTTGCGTCGCCGGCTCGCCGAGGCGCTGGAGAACTCCGGCATCACGGCGCGGATCGCGGTGGGACGGCTCTATCCCGGGCTACCTACTCGTTCCGATAGTGAGACCGGTCAGGGGGGTGCCACCTGAGCGGCGTGACGGGGGTCGCGGCCGAGTGGCCCCTCGGGTATCGTCCGTTCGTTCAGTCGGAGATGCGACCGTCCACCCGTTCGCCCTAGCCAGTTGTCAGACGATCGGGCAGAATCCGGTTCACGCGCTACCAAGCGCGGTCACGTCCTCGCTGATCTGCAGATCTGACGATGGTTCCGGCACGGTCATCACGAGTGACCCGCCACCGGAACGATGGAGGCGAAGGTGTCCGACGAGCGACCTTCTCCGGAAGGGCCGGCCACCTTCCGTGAAGTTTTCGCCCAGAGTGAGTACCGCGCCGTATTCGCGGCCAACACGCTGACCTGGATCGGCGATTACGTCGCCAAGGCGGCGGTCACCCTCCTCGTCTACCGGACGACCCAGTCCGTCGCCCTCTCCGCCGCCGCCTTCGCGGTGAGCTACCTGCCCTGGCTGATCGGCGGGCCCCTGCTGGCCACCATCGCCGAGCGACACCGGTACCGGCAGGTGATGGTCGTCTGCGACCTCATCCGCATGTCGCTGATGCTGCTCATCGCCATCCCGGGCATCCCGGTGCCGGTGATCCTGGCGTTGCTGTTCGCCACCACGTTGGCCAACCCGCCGAGTCAGGCCGCCCGGTCCGCCCTGATGCCGCTGATCCTGCCCGGCGACCGGCTCGTCGTCGGGCTCTCGATCAACGCCAGCGTGGGGCAGGCCGCCCAGGTGGTCGGCTATCTGCTCGGCGCCGTCGTGGCGACGGCGAGCCCGACCGCCGCGCTGCTGATGAACGCGGTCGCCTTCGCGCTCTCCGCGCTGCTCGTCCGGGTCGGCGTCCGCGACCGGGCCCCGGCGATGAGCACCGCCCACCGCAGTCACCTGCTGCGCGAGACCGGCGACGGGTTCCGGATCGTCTTCCGGACGCCGGTGCTGCGGGCGATCGCCGTCCTGGTCTTCAGCGCCATGCTCTTCTCGATCGTGCCCGAGGGGCTCGCCGCCGCCTGGGCGAACGAGAGCGCGGACGGGATGAACACCGGCCTGGCGCAAGCCATGATCATGGCCTCGCACCCGCTCGGCTTCATCCTCGGCGGCCTGCTGATCGCGCGGCTCGTCGGGCCGGCCCGTCGACTGGCCCTGATGCGCCCGCTGGCCGTCTTCGCGCCGCTGGCCCTGGTGCCGTCGTTGCTCGACCCCTCTCCGGTGATGGTGGCCCTGCTCGCCGCCGTCTCCGGCTTCGCGGTCGCCGGCATGCTGCCGGTCGCCAACGGACTCTTCGTGCAGGCCCTGCCGGACGGCTTCCGGGCCCGCGCCTTCGGCGTGATGGCCACCGGCGTGCAGGTGATCCAGGGCGCCGCGGTGTTGGTGACCGGGCTGCTCGCCGAACGCTTCCCGATCCCCGTCGTGGTCGGGGTGTGGAGCGTCGCGGGCGTGCTGCTGATGTCGATCGTGGCGCTCCGCTGGCCCGACCACCGGGCCGTGGCCGCCTCCGTCGAGGCGGCCCGGCGAGCCGGTGCCGCCCCCGCTCAGGGCGGTGCTCCCGGGCCGGAGGCGCCCGGCTCCGAACAGGTGGGTCCGGGGCGGCCGCAGCACGCGGTGAGCTGAACCACCCCCGGCCGGCCGTCCCGGGCGGGCCGACGGTCGATGGGGCCTGGCAGGATGGAACGGTGAATCCCGCAGGTGAGTCCGAGCGCAACGGCGAGACGGTCACGCTCTTCGAGGCCGTCGGCGGCGAGCCCACGTTCCGCAAGCTGGTCGACGAGTTCTACGCCGGCATCGCCACCGATCCGCTGCTACGGCCGATGTACCCGGAGGACCTGGGCCCGGCCTCCGACCGGATGAGGCTGTTCCTCATGCAGTACTGGGGCGGCCCGAACACCTACTCGTCCCAGCGGGGGCACCCCCGACTGCGGATGCGGCACGCGCCGTTCCGGATCGGCGCCGCCGAACGCGACGCCTGGTTGCGGCACATGCGCCGGGCGGTCGACACTCTCGACCTGCCGCCGACGATCGAGACCGAACTCTGGACCTACCTGGAGCGGGCGGCCCTCTTCATGGTCAACGTGATGGAGGACCCGGCCGCGCCGGCATGAGCCGTGGTCACCCGGCACGGGGTGCGTGCCCGCCACCTGCCCGGCGGCGGGCCGCATCCGTACGGCTCAGAGCAGCGCTCCCTCGTCGTGCAGCCAGTCGACGAAGCTGGTGGCCACTGCCGCCCCGCAGTCCAGCAGCTCGACCAGGAGGGCGTCGTGGGCCCCCGCGGCGAGCGGCACCTGCAACTCGGCGTAGATCGGCAACTGGCCCCGCTCGGTGGCGTCACCCACGTACGCCTTACAGAAGCGTCGGGTGTGGTTCCACTCGTTGACCACCCGGTAGGCCCGGTCCGCCCAGTCCGGCGGCACGGTCGCGTGCGGCCTGGCCCGGAGCACGAGGATCTCGTCCTCCGGCCCCTCCAGCGTGACCAGCACCGCGTGCCGCTCCCACATGGCCAACAGGTTGCCGTCGCCGTCGGCGAGATAGCGCACGTCGAGCAGGTCGAGCGCATCGCAGACCCGGCCCAGGGTGACCGGTTCGACGGTTGCCGGCATGTCGGCGATCAACGGATGCTCCCCGCCCGACCGGTCGTCCCCCGGTTGGCGGGGCGGAGGCGGCCCGACCCGGACCGTGCCCTCCACCGTGATCCTGCTTCGAGTTTCCGGGTCACCGCCACTGGCGGGACCGGGGCGCCATGACCACCACGGCATCGCTCGCGCACCTCACTCCCCAGCGGATCCAGTCGCCTACGGTGGGTTGGATCCGAGGATGGACGGTACCCGGACAGCCGGAACGAAGCACCCCCCCAACGGCAGCCCCAGCCCAGAAGGATGACCGAGGGTCATCCGTTCGCATGAGCCACGGAGGGCCGTACGACCAGATCCGTGGCCTTCTGCGACCAGACAGCTCCATACGGTCCCACCAGCCCGACCCATCGGCCAGCCGCACGGACCTGGACCGCGCCCGATTCCGGCGAATCCCCGGCAGCACCCAGGAAACCCATCCGAACCAGACCCTGCACCAATCGCTGGGTCACCTCCACCGGACGGCCAGGCTCGTCGTCCGGCGTGACCACCACCGCCACGTGGTCCAGTAGGGCGTCCCGCAGGGCCCGCTGCCCGACCGCCCGACCGGCCACCCCGTGCGCGGCGGCCT
>NZ_SISL01000429.1:0-4956 GCF_004307965.1 Verrucosispora sp. SN26_14.1
AGTGTGTATAAGAGACAGAGGGCGCGTCGTCGGTCGAGGCAGAGGGCCGCACGTCGGACGACGACGCGCCGGAATCCGAGCCACGCGGACCCGTGGTCCGCTCGGAGTCGGCGTGAGCGATCCGGAGGGGCAGGACGATCTGCGCCAGGCGGCCCAGCCGGGCGCAGGTGAGGTCACCGCGACCGTGATCGTCGACGCCCCGGCCGAGAAGGTCTTCGCGGCCCTGCTCGCCTGGGAACGGCAGTCCGACTGGATCCCGTTCACCCGCGTACGGGTGGTCGAGGGCGACGGCGGCGAGGGCAGCCTGGTCGAGGCGGTCACCGCGCTCGGCCCGGCGGTGCTGCGGGACAAGATGCGGGTCGTCCGGGTGGACGCGCCGTACGAGATCGGCGTGGTGCACTGCGGCACCCTGCTGCGCGGTCCCGGCGTGCTGCGCTGCACCCCGTTGGCGGGCGGGCGGACCCAGGTGATCTGGCACGAGTGGTTCCACCTGCCCGGCGGCACCGCCGGTCGGGCGGCCTGGCCGGTGCTCTGGCCCGGCTCGAAGTTCAGCCTCACCCAGGCGCTGCGCAGGTTCGCCCGTCAGGTCGAGCAGGGCCGCATACCCTGACCCGGTGCATCCCGCCGAACGCTGAGCCGCCTCACGGTGTCCGGCGGAGGGGTGGGCGCTCGATCTGTTCCGTTTTGGGCAGACCCGCGAGCACCACGAGCTTCCTCGTCAGTGGGCGGCGTGTGGATCAGATCGTGTGGATCGTGATGAGGTCTTCGAGCCCTGCGAGATCCTCGGCGTTGCGGGTGTACACGGCGGCGTCATGGGCGTGTGCAGTTGCCGCGATGAGCAGGTTCATCGCCCTCGCTCGCGGCTGGCGGCCGGTCTCGACGACACGTGCGGCCAGCCGCGCGTAGCTATCGGCGATCACTTCGTCGATGGGAAGTGGATCAAATCGACGTTGGATGGCACTCAACCGTGCCAACCGGAGCGCCCTCGCCTCGGCGGTCTTCGCGACCAGGACACCGAACTGGAGTTCGGCGAGGCTGGCGATGCTGATGGCCAGCTCGCCGGGAATCGGGGTCACGTCGGTGGCGATGAGGATGCTGGTGTCGAGGATGCCGCGACTCACCGCTCGACCCATGGATCGGTGATGGCGTCGTCGAGCAGGTCCCGATCGCCCGCCCACCCTGGGTCCGTGGGCTGGTCGAACACGCCGGCGAGGTCGTCCCACTCGCGCCAGGTGCGAGGACTGACCGGGCCGAGCACGGCTGCCGGTCGGCCAGCGACGGTGATCGTCACACGTTCGCCCGCCTGCGCCCGACGCACCAGGTCGCTGGCGTTCTGCCGCATCTCCCGCAGCCCGACCTCATGCATACGGGCACTGTAGCACATGTGCTACCTGCTCCCGAGGGTCAATCAGTACCTCGCTGCGGCCGATCCTCCGGGCCGCGACGGTCACACCCGCGACGTAGCCTCGGGGCCGTGACTGAACTGGTGATCGGTGCCGACGGGCTGGCCCGCTGCGCCTGGGGGGCGAGTACGCCCGACTACGCGGTCTACCACGACACCGAGTGGGGTCGCCCGCTGCGTGGCGACGATGCGCTCTTCGAACGGATGACGCTGGAGGCGTTCCAGTCCGGGCTGTCCTGGTTGACGATCCTGCGGAAGCGTCCGGCGTTCCGGACGGCCTTCGACGACTTCCGGATCGAGGCGGTCGCCGGGTACGGCGAGGCCGACGTGGCGAGGCTGTTGGCCGACGCGGGCATCGTCCGCAACCGCGCCAAGATCGAGGCAGCGATCGCGAACGCGCGGGCCGCGCTGGAGCTGCCGGAGGGGTTGTCCGCGCTGCTCTGGTCGTTTGCGCCGGCCGCCGACCGGGACCGTCCCACCGCGTCGACCGGGGTGCCGGCGTCGACCGACGCCTCCGCCGCCATGGCCAAGGCGCTCAAGCGGCGGGGCTTCCGGTTCGTCGGCCCGACCACGGCGTACGCGCTGATGCAGGCCACCGGAATGGTCGACGATCACCTGGCGGGCTGCCACGTCGTGGCGACCCGGGCGAACGTGATGAGATGAGGACATGACGACCGACACCGCGCACCGGCGCAGCGGCGCGAGCCACGCGGAGGGCCCCGGAGCCTGGGCGGTGCTGCTGCCGCCCGGCAGGTACGACGCCGAGCGCCTCGTGCACCACGACACGCTGGAGCTGACCGGCCTGGACGACCGCCTCCTGCCCGGCCCGGGCGACCAGGTCGCGGTGCTGGCCGACGAGCCGCCCCGGCTGGTGGCGCTGGGTCGGGTCGCGGTGCCGACCGGTCCCGTTCCCGACGACCCGGAGGACCCGCAGTCCGACCGGGGGCCCGACGCGCTGGTGGTCACGTACACCCGGCGGGCCTTCGACGAGCCGGTGCCGGCGGAGACGCTGGCCCTCGACGGGCCGGTCACCGCGCTCGACCCGGTCACGTTCCGCGAGTTGGCCGACCGGCTCGGCCCGGCGCCGCAGCGGCAGACCTGGCTGGTCAGCCTGGACCTGCCGATCGAGGCGGACTCGCCGGCCGAGGCGGTCCGGCTGTTCTGGGCGTACGTGCAGGAGCTGGGCCCCCGGGAGCTGCCCGCCTTCGTCTCGCCCTCCGGTGACGAGTTGGCCATGCAGGCCTTCGTGCTCGGTGCCGAGGCGAACCAGGACCCGGAGGAGGACGACTGACCCGCTCGGGTCAGCGTCCCTCGAAGACCGGCTTCTGCTTGTTGACGAAGGCCACGGTGGCCGCCCGGTGGTCGGCGGTGCCGCCGCAGATCGCCTGCGCCTTCGCCTCGGCGGCCAGCGCGTCGGTCAGGGTGCCGGCGTCGGCGACGGAGAGTTGGCGCTTGATCGCCGCGTAGGCCACGGTCGGGCCGGCGGCGAGCCGGGTGGCGAGTTCCTGGGCGGTGGGGAGCACCTGCTCGTCGTCGTCCAGCAGCCGGGTGAGCAGGCCCAGCCGGGCTGCCTCGTCGGCGCGTACCGGCTCGGCCAGCATCAGCAGCTCGACGGCCTTGGCGTGGCCGACCAGCCGGGGCAGCGTCCAGGACGCGCCGGTGTCGGCGGCGAGCCCGACCTTGGCGAACGCCATCAGGAAGCTGGTCGACGGCCCGCCGACACGGAAGTCGGCGAGGAACGTCAGCGAGGCGCCCGCGCCGGCAGCCATGCCGCGTACCGCTGCCACGACCGGCTTGGTCAAGTTGGCGAGCCGGGCGGCGATCGGGTTGTAGTGCACCGCCACGGTGTCCAACGGCCGCCCCGCGCCCTCTTCGAGGGTGGTCACGTGCTCGCGCAGGTCCTGGCCGGCACAGAAGTTCCCGCCGGCCCCGGCGAGCACCACCGCCCGGATGCTGCGGTCGGCCTCCAGCTCGGCGAGCGTGTCCCGGAGCGCCTCCTTGAGCGCCACGTCGAGCGCGTTCATCGCCGTCGGGCGGTTCAGGGTGAGCGTGGCGACGGCGTCGGTGCGGTCGACGAGTAGCGGCTCTGTCACGTGTGGCGACCCTTCTGTCGGGCGATCCGGTGTCCTCCGTCGAGGCACTGTTCGACGTACCGGTCGGCGGCCGGCCGGAGCCGGGCCGCGTGCCGGTCGAAGAAGCCGGCCGCGGCGGTGCCGGGCCAGCGTTCGGGGAGCAGCGCCGGTGGCAGCTGCGGGTCCCGGAACAGGAAGGTACGCCACGCGTGCACCAGCCGGAACCGGGCCGCGTACGCCTCCTCGTCGCCGCTACGTGCGGAGACTCCGCTCAGCAGGGCGCGCTGCTCGGTGACGAACTGCTCGTACGCCCGGCCGATCTCGGCGAGGTCCCAGGCCCGACGGACCAGGCCCATCGCGCCCGGCGTCCCGGCGGCGTGCGCCGCGCTGAACCGCTCGAACCGGACGCCCGCCTCGCTGAGCAGCAGGTCGACGTCCTCGGCCGGACGGGTGGCCACCCAGGTCTGCTCGTCGAGCGTGCCGTAGCCGAGGTACCGCAGGTTGGCGGCGAGGCGTTGGCGGTCGCGTCGGGCCGTCGGCGCGTCGAGCACGAGCAGGTCGAACCGCCCGTCCCAGGTGACCCGACCGGTGCGGTAGATCCGGGAGGCCGCCTCGTCCAGTCGTCGGGCCGCCTTGGGTGTGATCGAATAGCCCGGACCGGAGGTCAGTTTGACCGGTTCGAGCCAGCCTTGACGGACCATGCGGGAGACCGCCGTCCGTACGGCGGGTGGGGCGATCCCGAGCGGCGCCAGCAGCTTTACCAGGGCGGCAACGGGTGCGCGGCCGCCCCGAGGCCGGAGGTGGTCGCCGTACAGGTCGAAGAGTGCCGACCGTGCCTGCATGACCGCACATTGTGACAGGCCATCTCGCGATAAGCTAGATGCTGTTACATCAATGCTGCTTCGGTTTGGGTCCGGCGGTGTTCATCAGGGAAAATCGTTGGTCGACACCTCCCGTGCACATCGCGGGTGGTCATGGCGAAGTGGCTGTGGGGCAACCCACCGACCCTGGTGTAGGTCTGAGGGGAGACAACATGGCGGCGATGAAGCCGCGGACGGGCGACGGTCCGCTGGAAGTCACCAAGGAGGGCCGGGGCATCGTCATGCGGGTCCCGCTGGAGGGCGGTGGCCGGCTCGTCGTCGAGATGACTCCCGACGAGGCGACGGCGCTCGGTGACGCGTTGAAGGCGGCCGCCGGCTGAAAGAGGCCGGTGCGTCGGCGACGCTCGCCGCCGCGGACGGTTCGTCACACCCTGAGCCACCGGCTGAGCCGGTGGCTCAGGGCCTTCACACCATCTCGCCGGGCAGCCGCCCCGCGATCGTCCTCAGGAGGTACGGCTCCGCGTGCTCGCCATCCGTCTGACCGCCGAGCCGGACCGGCTCGACGTCCTGGTCCTGCCCGTCCGACCCGCTCCCGGCGACGCCACGTCGGCCGAGCCGGTGCCCGCCGGGGCGACGCTGCCCACGGGGATCGCCGACGAGG
>NZ_SISL01000043.1:0-24256 GCF_004307965.1 Verrucosispora sp. SN26_14.1
GGCCTCGCCTGCCTCGGGCCGGGGGCCGCGCTCGTCGGTCTGCGCCGGGTCCGCCAGCCGCTGGCCGGCTGGGCGCTGGCGCTGCTGGTGAGCGTCTGCGGCTGGACGGCGACCGCGACCCTGGCCGCCTGGACCGGTCGGTGGTACCCGTCGGCGCTGGCCCTGGCGGGGGCCGCCGTGGTGGGGATCGTCTCGCTGGTCGGGCTCGTCCGGGCCGGGCGACGCCCCGCCCGGCCCTGGCGCGCCGGCTTCCGGCTGGCCACCGCCCCGGGCGTCCGGGCCGCGATGCACCCCGCCGTGCTCGCCGCCGCTGTCGCCCTCTGGCTGGTGGCGCTCGCCGGTACGGACGTGACGCGGGTCGGGCAGTACGGTCTTCTGGCGACGGTCCATCCGGCCTTCTTCGGCGCGCTGGCGCTCTGCGTCGCCGGGTTCGCCGTCGGGCTCCTCGGCCCCGGGCGGCGTGTGCCCTCCCGTTCCCTCCCCGGGTACCTGGTGCTGCTCGTCCTGCTGTTACACGGCACCACGCCGCTCCTGCTCGACCAGCCCCAGTACGCCTGGACGTTCAAGCACCTCGGCGTTGTCGAGTTCATCCAGACCAGCGGGGGCGTCGGCGCGTCGGGCGACATCTACCAGCAGTGGCCTGCCCTCTTCGCGGCCACCGCCCAGCTCGCCGACGTCTCCGGGGTCGGCGTGGCCGCGCTGGCCGACTGGTCGGCGGTCTTCTTCAACCTCGCGGGCGCGTTGGTGCTTCTCGCCGTCGCCGGCACGCTTCACGCCGACCGGCGGGTGGGCTACCTGACCGTCTTCGGGTTCCTCTGCATCAACTGGATCGAGGAGGACTACCTCTCCCCTCAGGCGTTGGCGTTCCTGCTCAGCCTCGGTGCCCTGCTGGTGGTGCTCCGCTGGCTGCGCCGCCCGGTCCCCGACCGGCCGGCAGCGGCCCCCGGAGAGCGTCCCGGCACGGCGACCGCCGGTGGGCGGGTCCGGGTGACGGCGATCGCCGGCCTCCTCGGCGTCTTCGCCGTGCTCACCGCCGGGCACCAACTCTCGCCGTACCTGCTGCTGGCGCAGATCACCGCGCTGGTGCTGCTCCGCCAGGTCCGGCCGGGGTGGCTGCCGCTGCCGCTGGCCGCGATGCTGCTGGCCTACCTCGCACCGAGGTACGGCATGGTCAGCGGCTCCTTCTCCATCTTCGACGGCCTCAACCTCTTCGCCAACGCCTCCGGCAACGCCGACGGCTGGGGCTCGGACGGGCAGGCGTTCTCGGCGATCGTGGTGCGGGTGCTCGCTCTCGCCGTATGGACGGGGGCCGCGCTGGCCGCGTGGTACGGATGGCGCCGTTCCCACCCGGTGACCGTGCCAGCGGTGCTGGCCGCAGCGCCGTTCCTGCTGCTCGCCGCACAGAACTACGGCGGTGAGGCGATCTACCGGGTCTTCCTCTTCTCCGCGCCGTGGTGCGCGTACCTGATCGCCGCCGCGCTGCTGGCACCGCGCGACCACGCGGGCCGACCCGGGTCGGCCCGTACAGGCCGGGTACCGGTCGCTGCGGCGGCGGTCCTGGCCGCCGTGCTCGGGGTCGCCGCGCTCGCCACCATGCAGGGCCGGCACGGTCAGCTCATGGTCGACCGGCAGAGCACGGCCGAGGTGCGTGCCGCGCGTCATCTCTACGCCACCGCCGCCCCCGGTTCGACGATCGCCACCGTCTCCTCGAACTTTCCGGGTCGGCTCAGCGCCGACTACGGTGAGTTCAACCGGAGCGTCGCCGTCGGCGAACCGGATCTCGTCGAGGGAGCCGGCCTGCGGCACGCCCTGCTCGGCCCGGAACATGTCCCGCAGATCGAGGAGTACCTGCGCGGCTTCGCCGGGACCGAGACCTACCTGGTGGTCAGCGACGGAATGCGCCGGCAGGTCGCCTATTTCGGGCACCTGCCCGACGGCGCGGTGGATCGGCTCGCCCAGGCGCTCGACGCCGCGCCCGGGTGGTCGGTCGCCCACCGGGATGACGGGGTGGTGGTCTACCGGCTCACCGGATGACCGCTGAACAGCGGCGTCCCGGTCAGGTCGGCGCGTAGATGGTCACCCAGTCGATCGTCAGGTCGACCCGGGCCGGTGTGGTCGCGTCCGGGCACGCCTCCCAGGTGTGCCCGCAGTACCACGCCTGACTCTGCAGCGCGAGCGCCATCGGCTCGCGGGGAACGCCGTCGCCGGTGATGGTGGTCCAGGGCACACCGTCGAGGGTGAAGACGAGCCGCCCGGGGGTCCACTCCAGACCGGCGGTGTGCCACTGGGTGAAGTCACCGGCGACGCTGCGCTCGACCGGCCGCCCCTGCGGCGGGTGCAGGACGCCGTACATCCGGCGGCGGTCGCGCCCGTTGTCCTCGGCGATGTCGATCTCCGGCGGGTACTGGTTGTCGGCCGGCCAGAGCAACAGGGCGTAGGCGATACCGGTGCCCTGGTCCATCCGGAAGCGGATGTCGTACCGGCCGTAGCTGCGGCTGACAGCGTGCCGGTTCGACACGCCTCCGGTCACGTACAGGTCACCCCGGGCTGGCTCGCGCCAGCCGCCGATGGTCAGCAGGCCGTCGGCGACCATGACGTGGGACGGATCGAACCACCCGCCCGGGTCGCCGTCCGGCTGCCCCTCGTACGCGAACCAGTCGCTGCTGAGTGCCGTGCCGGAGAAGTCATCGGCGAAGATCTGCCGCCAGCCCGGAAGATCGCCCCGGGGCATCGGTACACCCGAGGAGCCGACCTGGCCCGGTAGCTGTCCGCTGCCGGGGCCGGGGGTGCCACCGGGCACCGGGTGCGACGGATGTGGAGTGTTCTTCCGGCCGGACCGGTGGTTGCTCAACGGATCGATCACCACGACGAACCCGACCGTGGCCACCGTGGCGAGCACCGCCAGCCCGGTCCACCAGGGTCCGAAACCTGGCCGTGCGAGCCGGGACTGCGCCGGAACCGGGTCGTCGGGCCGGCGTACGAGGCGACGCCACCACGACCGGGCCCGGCCCATCGCCGCTCTCCTCAGGTCAGCCGCCAGCCAGCACGGGCGGCGAGCCGCCGGGTCAGCCGCCATGCGGGTTGCGCCAGACGTCGCACCTCGGGTCCGATCGTCGGGCCGTGACCTCGGACCAGCGTCAGCAGGTCCGCCCCGGTCAAATCGGGGGTGGGCTGCAGCCGGGGTATGGCCATGCGACTGTCGCCGGCCCCGGTGGCGGCGGAACGCGTGTTGGCCATCGGACGGTAGCGCCGCCGGCCGACCTCGCAGGCGTTGTCGTGCCCGTAGGCCCGGACCAGTTCCTGTACCTGCGGGTTGTGGTAGCCGTGCGGGTAACAGAACGAGCGGATCGGACGGGAGAGCTCCTGCTCCAGTCGGTCCCGACTGTCCCGGATCTCCTGTTCGAGCCGGCCCCGAGGCAGTACGTCGAGCGGGTGGTGGATCAGGCCGTGGTTGCCGATCTCCACGCCGGCCTCTGCGACATCCCGCAACTGTTCCCAGGTCAGCAGCGGACCGAACGCGTCCGCCTGCCGCCCGAGCCAGTCCGCGTTGCCCCCGAGGCTGCCGACTGCGGGGTAGAGGGTGGCCGACGCGCCGGCCGCCGTCAGAGCGGGGAGACCGGCCGTGAGGAAGTTGGCGTACCCGTCGTCGAAGGTCAGCGCCACCTGTGGGGTGTCCGATTGGCCCGCCGCGAGGGAGTCCAGGGCCGCACTCAGGCCGACCAGACGGTAACCGGCGTCCGACAGCGTCGCCAGGTGGTCGGTAAGCCGTCGCGGTTCGACAGCGAGCGACCGGAGTCGGCCGCCGTCGAGCCGGGAGATCGAGTGGTACATCAGTACGGACATCGGAGTGGGGTTGCCGAGCCGCTCCTCCGTCATGCCCTCGCCAGCCCGCACCGCCATACGCTCACCATAGCGGGCATATCACCTTGTTTTGGCTGCTTGGCGCGCTCACCGGTCGCGCTGTCGTGGCCGACGTGAGGACGGCTCATCGCTACGGTCGAGAGCGTCACCCCCTCCGCTGCCCCTCGGACGACCCGCCCTGTCGGGTAGCAGACCCCGGGTGTCACGCTGGCTCGCGCGACCACCATCGTGGATTCTTTGGCTGGAGGGGGGCGAGATGACACCTGCGCCGAACGACAAGCAGGTCGCACGAGGCACCTGGGGCGGGCGGCAGGCACGCCGGCGGCGGACGCCCGACCACACGTCGTACGACTTCTCGCCGGTCGACAAACGTCCGCCGGGTTCGGCGGCGAGCGATGCCGTCGACGCCCAGCTCCAGTTCGAGGCAGACCGGCGTAGCGGGCTGCACCCCGCCCTGGTCATGGCAAAGCAGGCCGCCCGTCTGGTCGAGGGGCGGCGACGGGAACGGGCTCGGCAGCAGCAGACTCCGCAGTGGAGCGTGGATCCGGTGCGGGAGTCCGCCCGACGGTTCTTGAACGAGGTGGCCCGCTACTGCTTCGACCAGGGCCGGTGGGGCTCGGACACCGAGGTGGAGCTGATCGCCGTGAGCGAGGACTTCACCGAGCCGGTACGCCGGATGGGGCAGACGCGGGACCGCATGGGCCAACTCGGTTCCCGGGTCCGCCAGTCCACGGCCGTGGAGGTCGGCAGCGAGGTCCAGCACGCCGCCCAGGCGATCGCGAACCTGGTGAAGACCCATTTCCGGGCCGTGCCGCCGCAGGCGGACCTGCCTGTCGTCGAGCTTCGGCTCACCAACCAGCAGCGGCGGGCGGCTCTCATCGCCATCGGCAAGGAAAGCGATCGTCATCTGGAGTCGTGGTACGCCTTCGTCTGCTCCTCTCCCCCGCCGGGCGACACCGGGACCCAGCTACGACACATCGTGGAGTTGCTGCCCGTGACGGCGGAGGTCGAGCGGTGGCGCGCGGGTCGGGAGCGTTGCGGCATGCTGGTCGCCACCGATGACACCACCCGGGCGACCGTGGTGCCGGCGACCCAGGAGCTGAAAGCCGCGATCACCGCGTTCGAGGAGGCGGTGTACCGGGCCTGCGTCCGGTCTGGGCCGGCGGGTTGACCACGCCGGCCTAACCGACCGTAGTGGCGCGACGCCTGGCAGCGATACCGCAACCGCCAGCGGCTGCCCGCGCAGATCCTGGTCGGCGACGACGACGTCCAGCTGCGGCAATGGAACATGTGCGCCCAGCGCGTTTCCCCAAGATCGTTTCTAGCGGGCTCTGGTCACGAAGCGGGCAATCAACGCTCCGAGCGAGGCAGGGCGTCTTCGGTCATTGCTCTGTGCAGAAGGTGCGAAAGTCGGAGGAAAGTATGATATCCGACAAGACCTGGGGATTCACCGCTCATAGGCTTTGACCAGGGAATTCATCCCCGCACCGCCGCCGCTAGGGCGCCGGATTCCGCCGAGGAGTCCGTCGGTGCCTCTGATCAAGGAAGTGCCTCTCATGCACCGTACGCTTTTCCGTGGGCTGCTTTGCGCCGCCACGATGGTGGTCACCACCGTCGGGGTCACCTCGACACCGGTCAGCGCCGCCCCAACGAGCCACAGCACCGCACAAGGCATCCCGTCTCACGGCCTACCGTCGTTGCGTACCGGCACCTGCACGCTGCTGTGGGACCTACTGAACGCGGGCGGGCGCAACGGGCTCGTCGCCGTCGGCCTCACCGCCGATCAGCAGCTGATCAAATTCGCCGTCAATACCCCTGCCCTGGCCTGCACCATCGGCTCGGTCGACCTACCCGGTAGCGAAGTACTCATCGGCATCGACTTCCGCGTTCAGGACGGCAACCTCTACGGCGTCGGCAACACCGGCGGCGTCTACGCACTGAGCACCCGCACCGCCGTAGCTACGAAGGTCAGTCAACTGACCGTCGCACTGAACGGCACGTCGTTCGGCGTCGATTTCAACCCCGCCGCCGACCGACTCCGAGTCATCAGCGACACCGGCCAGAACCTGCGCCACAACATCAACCCTGGCGGTACGACCGTCGTTGACGGCCCCCTCACCTACCCGCCCGCCACCGCCGCCATCGGTGTCACCGGGGCCGCCTACACCAACAATGACCTCAACCCTGCCACTGCCACGACCCTGTTCGATATCGACACCACCCTCGACCAGGTCGCGCTGCAATCCCCCGCGAACTCCGGGCAACTGGCCGCCACCGGCTCACTCGGAGTCAACGCGGCGCTACAAGCAGGCTTCGACATCCACAGCGCTCTGCGTGGCGATCGCGCCGTGGCCAACAACGCCTACGCCGTGCTCAACGGCGCCGCCGGCAGCCGGGTGTACCGAGTCGACCTACTGACCGGCGAAGCTCACACGACGGGCAGCTTCAGCGGTCGTGTGGTTCTTGATCTCGCCTTGCTCCTGCGGCAGTGACCGCCTCTGCTCGTTCGACACCGTCGAAGGTCGGCAACCTTCCGAGCGAAACCTTCCACAAAGGGCAGACCCGCAGGGGTGTTTGTGACACTCGCGGAGTTTCCGCAGGCCAGGGCACCAGAACCGCTCCCGGTGGAACGGCCACCGGCCCTACAACATGACCCGACCCCAATGGGGACGTCGCGCCTCCACCACCGATGACCTGAACCGGGCGATGAGCAGGATCCGACGGCTGGCCAACACGATCCTCGCCGACGCTCTGATACCGATCGACCACGTGTACGACCAGAAGCCCTCCTACTCCAGAAAACACCGACGACACGGCATTGATGTGCAAGTCATCGCCGACTTGGCCGACGCGAACGTGATGACCTTCGCCGACACGGCGCACCAAGGCGCCGACGGTTCAGTCCACACCTTTCTTCCCAAACGCCATCGCTATCGCCCGCTTCACTGCAGGGCAGTTAGACTGATAGACGAATGGCGATGAGACGCCGGCCGCAGGAGGAACTACGTGCCACAAGTCGACGTAGGCGAGACCGACGATCGGGACCCCGTCCCCGCACATGCGGTCCTGGCCGGCTGGCACATCCTGGTGATTGCCGCCTACATCGTCCTGCTCAGTCAGCAGTCTCACGAACGAGTACGCTATGACTACTCACCACGGGAAGAGATGTTGATCTTCGCATTTCCCGCTGGGGCGATGCTACTTCTCGTCACACTGCTCGCCGGCTTGATCCTGCTCCAGAGCCTTCCGAAAAGGGGTCGGATCAACTGGCCCGTCATTCGCGGGACTGTCGCCGCCACACCGGTGCTGCTGTTGGTGGCGGCAATCATCCACGCCGTGCCGCGCTGAGGGACAAGGCACACCGGGACGCGGGAGCTGCGCGCCCAGGACAGCCGGTGGTCAAGCTAGCTCAGTCCGAGCGCCAGGGCGGTGAACAGGGCGGCGAGCCAGCCCCATCCGGGGATGATGATGGCGCGTTGGACGAGGCCGAGGTGATTCTCCAGGATGCCCCGGGCAGCGTGAACGCACCGACAGCCGCGGAGAGGGGTAGGGACAGGAAGACAACGGCACCGGCGAGATCGTGGAGTCGGTGCTGGGCGCTGTGCCCCTCGGGTATCCCTGCTGGAGCGTCCGGCGGATATCCGAGCATCGGATCCATCCGGAACACCCCAGGAAGCGCCGTTTGATCTCCGCCGTCCGCACCAACGCCCCCTTATTGCCACAGTTATGCAACTACATGCTAGTGGCAGCAGAGCGAGCCTGTTTCTGATACCCCACGGCCGACCACCCCGCCCAGGTACTGCCGGCCCGGCGCGCACGATGCGGCGCGGCAGTCGGCAGGGTGGTCGCCTCCGATCGGTTGTCGCCGGCACACCTGGTGCCGGCGACACCGACCAGAGGAACGCCGCGGTCAGTTGTCGGGTGGCATGGCGGTGGCGGCGACGAGCAGGGACAGCTCACGGACGAGGTCGTCCAGGGACTGGCCGCTCTGCGCGCGGAGCAGTCCGAGGCTCAGGTCCGCCAGGAGGTAGAAACCGAGGGTCTTGGCCTGTTCGGAGCCGAACGCCGACATGAGTTCCTCGGCGCCGTCGAGGTCACCGCGGTGCTTGGCCGCGATGACCCCGGCGGCGCGTTGCACCAGCTCCGCCGCGGCCGGGGTGAGGCCGGTCACGCCGCTCAGATCTTCGGCGTGGCGGCGCGGGCGGCGTCGAAGCGGGCGATCACGTCCGACCAGTTCACCAGGTTCCACAGCCGGTCCACGTAGTCCGGCCGCACATTCTTGTACTGCAGGTAGTAGGCGTGCTCCCAGGCGTCGAACACCAGCAGCGGCGTCGATCCCTGACCGACGTTGCCGTGGTGGTCGTAGACCTGCTCCACGATCAGCCGCTGCCCGAGCGGCTCCCAGGCCAGCACGCCCCACCCGGAGCCCTGCACGCCCTTGGTGGCGGCGGAGAGCTGCCCGGCGAACGCGTCGAACGAACCGAAGTGCTCCTCGATCGCGGCAGCCAGATCGCCATCGGGGCGGTCGCCGCCGTCCGGGGAGAGGTTGCCCCAGAAGATCGAGTGCAGCACGTGACCGGACAGGTTGAACGCGAACGTCTTCTCCAATCCGACCAGCGTGCTGAAGTCGCCCTTGGCGCGGGCCTCGGCGAGCTGCTCCAGACCGTCGTTGGCGCCCTTGACATACGTGGCGTGGTGCTTGTCGTGGTGTAGCTCCAGGATCTGCCCCGACATCGCCGGCTCCAGAGCGCCGTAGTCGTAGGGCAGATCCGGCAGGGTGTAGACCGCCATGAGAACTCCTCCAGGGTTGCTGCCAAGGTGATGCTCTTGCCACTATCTTGCAATAGAACCGACGATCGCGCGGCGAGGAGGGGCGGTTGACCACATCGGAGACCGACCGAGTGACCGCCGCCGTGCGGCGACTACGCCGTGCCGGCCTGCGGAACACCGCTGCTCGACGAGGAGTGCTCGACCAACTCGCCCACGCGGTCGGTGGCCGCGGGCACCTCACCGTGACCGAGCTGCACCACGCGCTGCTCGCCCGTGGTGTGGCCGTGGAACTGTCGACGGTGCACCGGGTGCTGCGGCAACTGGTCGAGCTGGGCATCGCCCACACCGTGCCGGTCGGCCGGACGACCACGTTCGGGCTCGCCGACGACGCGCACCACCACGCCGTCTGCGGCACCTGCGGCGACATGCGGCAGTTGCCGGCCGAGACGGTCGAAGCCAGCCTGGCCGCCGCACGCGCCGTCGGGATCGACCCGGATCCGCCCGGACAGCCCAGTGGTGTCGTCGTCTACGGGCGGTGCGCGGGGTGCCGGACAGCGCCCCGATAAGGGCCCAACCCGTCGGCGTACGGGCGGCACCGGCGACGGTGGGTCCACCGCGCCCGTCCCGTGCCCGCGGCGCCGGCACGGGCAACCGCAGCGGGCTGGCCGACAGCTACCGACTGGCCCTACGGGCGGCGGCACTGGCCAACGCGCGGCTCGACGATCTCAGCGACGCGCGGACGCTGCTGGCGCAGCATCCCCCACTTCCCGCCGTCGTGGATGCCGACCTGCAGAGGCTGCAGGAGGTCGGACCTCGCCTGCGTCAGGTGTTCCAGAGCGTGACGGCAGGCGGTGAGCAGCAGGCGGTGGACGAACTCAACGCCCTGCTGACCCGGTATCGGGTCCGGCCGATGATCTCCGGCACCTCGGCGGTCGACTGGCACATGCACGTCG
Source organism: Verrucosispora sp. SN26_14.1 (assembly GCF_004307965.1). NCBI lineage: Bacteria > Bacillati > Actinomycetota > Actinomycetes > Micromonosporales > Micromonosporaceae > Micromonospora > Verrucosispora sp. SN26_14.1. Next base: position 9,585 of record NZ_SISL01000043.1, read on the forward strand.
CCACACCCGGCACACCGCGCTCGGTCGAGTACGTCGCCGCCGCCGTGTGGGGACTCGCCGTCTGGCTGTGTGAACGTGGCATCGACCGGCTCGGCGTCTGCGCGGACCCAGAGTGCCCGACCGCCTTCCTCGACGACAGCAGAAACCGGTGCCGCCGGTTCTGCTCCGACCGGTGCGCCACCCGCCACCACGTCCGCGCCCACCGTGCCAGACGCCGCGCCACCCGACCCTGACCACCGCCCGGAGCACCTCGGCCGGCCGGCGGGACCACCACGAGACCGCCCTTACTGCAAACTTTTGGCAATTGCATATGATAGGTGGCTGTGCAGACTTCGACCGGCACTCCGCGCCCCATCACCCGCTACGGCACGCCCGTACTGCACCGGCGCTGCGCCGAGGTGACCGACTTCGACGACGCCCTCGCCCACCTCGTCGCTGACATGTTCGCCAGCATGTACGCCGCCCACGGCGTCGGTCTGGCCGCCAACCAGATCGGCGTCGACGCGCGGATCTTCGTCGTCGACTGCCCCGACGCCACCGGCGCCCACACCGTCGCCACCGTCGTCAACCCGATCCTGCACCTGCCCGAGCACCGCGACCTGGTGACCGACACGGAGGGCTGCCTCTCCGTGCCCGGCCAGCACGCCGAACTGGCACGCTGCGCCACCGCCACCGTCACCGGCTACGACGTCCACGGCCACGAGATCCGGCTGGACGGCACCGGCACCCTCGCCCGCTGCTTCCAACACGAAGTCGACCACCTCGACGGCCTCACCTACGTCGACCGACTCCCCACCAAACTCCGCAAACGCATCCTGGCCGCCAGCGCCGAACACCCCGGCGTCGGTGCGGGCACCGACCAGGACGACTGACCGATGCCGATCGTCCTGGGCATCGAAACCTCCTGCGACGAAACCGGCGTCGGCATCGTCGCCGACGGCGTCCTACTCGGCGACGCCCTCGCCACCAGCATGGACGAACACGCCCGCTTCGGCGGCGTCGTCCCCGAGATCGCCGCCCGCGCCCACCTGCACGCCGTCACCCCCATGGTCCGCCACGCCCTCGACCGCGCCGGCATCGGCTTCGCCGACATCGACGCCGTCGCCGCCACCGCCGGCCCCGGCCTCGCCACCGCCGTCCAGGTCGGCCTCGCCGCCGGCAAGGCCTACGCCCTCAGCCTCGGCGTCCCCCTCTACGGCGTGCACCACCTCGCCGGCCACGCCGCCGTCGACGTCCTCGAACACGGTCCACTCCCTGACCGCTGCGTCGCACTCATCGTCTCCGGTGGGCACACCTCCCTGCTCCTCCTCGGCGACCTCGCCCGGGATCCCGTCGTCCACCTCGGCGACACCGCCGACGACGCCGCCGGAGAAGCCTTCGACAAAGTCGCCCGCCTACTCGGCCTGCCCTACCCCGGCGGACCCGCCATCGACCGCACCGCCCGCGACGGCAACCCCACCGCGATCGCCTTCCCCCGACCGATGACCGGCCCGACCGACCCGCCCTACCGGTTCTCCTTCTCCGGCCTCAAGACCGCCGTCGCCCGCTGGGTCGAGAGACACGGCGACCGGGCGCTGCCCGTGGCCGACGTCGCGGCGTCGTTCCAGGAAGCCGTCGCGGACACCGTCACCCGCAAGGCCCTGGCCGCCTGCCGCGACCACCAGGCCGACACCCTGCTGCTCGTCGGCGGGGTCGCCGCCAACAGCCGAGTACGCGCCCTCGCCGAGCAACGCTGCGCCGCCGCCGGAATACGGCTACGCGTGCCCGCACCACGACTCTGCACCGACAACGGCGCCATGATCGCCGCCGTCGGCGACCTCCTCGTCCGCGCCGACGTCACACCCGACCGACTCGACCTCGGCGCCGACCCCTCCGCCGTCCTGCACGGCGCGCTCCTGCGGGGTCCCCGCCGCTGAGCAAGGCGGAGACCCGGTGACACGAACGACCTCGATCTTGCCGTCGGAAACTGCGCGACGAGACCGCCGTCCCGGTACGGCGAGGGTCGTGATGACCGGTCCCCCCACGAGGTGCTCACCGCCGCCCTGCTCAAGCAGCAGCACGAGGACCGAACGGAACCAACAGGGTCTTCGCACCGACCAATCACCTGCACAGCGTCCGCCTGGAGCTGGTCACCACGAGCCGTCGCTTGGCGCTGAGGATCCCGCAGCGGCGGACCGAGACTAGCGGTCAATGAAGTGCGGTGGGCGCTTGGCGATGAAGGCAGCCATGCCCTCGGTCTGGTCGTCGGTGGCGAAGGTGGCGTGGAACAGTCGCCGTTCGTGCAACAGCCCTTCGGCCAGGGAGACCTCGAAGGAGCGGTTGATCGCCTCCTTGACCATGCGGGCGGCGGGGGCGGACATGCCCGCGATCCGGGTGGCGAGTTGGATCGACTGGTCGAGCAGTCGGTCAGCGGGAACGACCCGGGAGACCATGCCTGCGCGTTCGGCCTCGTCAGCGGTTATCGTCCGTCCGGTCAGACACAGGTCCATGGCCTTGGCCTTGCCGATGGCCCGGGTCATGCGTTGTGATCCGCCCATCCCGGGGATGACCCCGAGGGTGATCTCCGGTTGGCCGAAACGGGCGGTGTCGGCGGCGATGACAATGTCGCACATCATCGCCAGTTCGCAACCGCCGCCGAGGGCGTAGCCGGCCACTGCGGCGATGAGTGGGGTGCGTACGGCGCTCATCGCCGACCAGCCGCCGAACCAGTCGGCGGCGTCCATCTCGCTGTAGGTGCGGTCGGCCATCTCCTTGATGTCGGCGCCGGCGGCGAACGCGGTGGCCGAACCGGTGATGATGATGGCCTTGACCGCGGGTTCGGCGTCGAGCGTGGTGGCGGCGGCGGTCAGGTCCCGCATCACCTGCAGTGACAGTGCGTTGAGGGCCTGCGGCCGGTTGAGGGTGACGATCGCGATGCCGTCATGGTCGGTGTCGATCAGAATCGTCTCGTCGCTCATGCGGTGGCCTCCGGTGGACTGGTTCGAGTGGCGAGGGCGGTGATGATCGCCGAGAAGTCCCGTGCGCCGTTGCCGGCGGCGACGAACTGGTCGTAGAGGACGGCTGCAGCGGCCCCGAGTGGGGTGGCGACGTCCGCGCGCGCCGCGCTGGCCTGCGCCAGGTGAAGATCCTTACGCATCAGCAGGGCGGAGAACCCGCCCTGGTAGTCGCGGTTGGCCGGGCTGGTGGGCACCGGTCCGGGGACGGGGCAGTAGCTGGTCAGCGCCCAGCACTGGGCCGACGAGGTCGAGGCCACGTCGAACAGCGCCTGGTCGCTTAGACCGAGTGACCGGCCGAGGAGGAATGCCTCGGACACAGCGATCATGGAGATCCCGAGGACCATGTTGTTGCAGGTCTTCGCCGCTTGTCCGGATCCGGATGGGCCGCAGTGGATGATCCGGGTACCCATCGCGTCGAGCAGCGGGCGGGCCGTCTCCAGCGCGGCGGCGGCGCCGCCGACCATGAAGGTGAGGGTGCCCGCGGCGGCGCCAGCCACGCCACCGGAGACGGGCGCGTCGAGTGGGGCGAAGCCCGCGTCGGTAGCGCGGGCGGCGGCTGCCTGCGCGTCGGTGACGGCGACAGTGGAGCAGTCCACCAGCAGTGCGCCGGGTGTGGCGTGGGCGAGCACCGCGTCGTAGCAGTCGGCAAGGTGTTGTCCTGTGGGCAGCATGGTGATCACCGCCTCGGCGCCCCGGACCGCGGCGGTGAGGCTGTCGGTCACGGTAACGCCGCGCGCGGTGGCCTGGTCGGCGGCGGCGGGTGCGGGGTCGTATCCGACCACGTGGTGGCCTGCGGTGACGAGGTGGGCAGCCATCGGGGCGCCCATGTTGCCCAGTCCCAGAAACGCGATGGTCACGGTGCCTCCACGGTCAGGTCCGGCAAGTTGTCCCGTGGGCCGAAACAGGCGTCCACGAGGTGCGGTGACACGTCGGCGAGCGCCGACGGCTGCCAGCGGGGTCGGCGGTCCTTGTCGATGATCTGGGCACGGATGCCTTCGGCCAGGTCGGGCAGCCGCAGCATCGCGGCGGACAGCCGATACTCCTGTGCCAGGGCCGCCGGCAGGTCGGGCAGGGTCGCGGCGCTGCGCAGCGAGCGAAGCGTGACGGACAGCGCGGTGGGTGAGCGGCTGTCGAGCACCGTGGCGGCGGCACGTGCGTCGGGTGCACGGTGGCGGGTGAGTCGTTCGATGATCTCTTCGACCGACTCACCGGCGTAGCACTCGTCTATCCAGTCGCGGGCAGCGGTGAGGGCGGCCGGGGGCGGGCTGGTGGCGAACGAGGCGACGGCGCCGGCGGCGTCCCGGCGGGCCAGCGCGAGCCTCAGGTACGGGAGCCGCTCGGTGGGGATGTAGTGATCGGCCAGGCCGACGGCGATGGCGTCGGCGGCACCGATGGGGGTGCCGGTCAGGGCGAGGTGGGTGCCGAGGTGGCCGGGTGCGTGGGAGAGCAGCCACGAGCCGCCGACGTCGGGGTGGAAACCGATGCCCACCTCCGGCATCGCGAGCCGGGAACGTTCGGTCACCACCCGCAGCGACGCGTGGCCGGAGATACCGATCCCACCGCCCATGACCAGGCCGTCCATCCAGGCCACGATGGGTTTGGGATAGGCGGCGATGGTGGCGTTGAGCCGGTACTCGTCGGCCCAGAAGTCCAGTGAGGCGGTTGCTCCGGACACGGCGTCGGCGTGGATGGCGCGGATGTCGCCGCCGGCGCACAGGCCACGGTCACCGGCGCCGGTGATCAGGACGGTGCGGACCCGGTCGGAGGCCGCCCACAGGGCCAGGGTGCGGCGGATGATGGTGACCATCTCGGCGGTCAGGGCGTTGATCGCGGTCGGCCGGTTCAGGGTCAGGTGCCCGAGGTGGCCGGTCAGCCGGGCGATGACCGGTGGCGCGCTCATGCGGCCCTGCGTTCGTCGAGCAGGCTGCGAGCGATGATCAGCCGCATGATCTCGTTGGTCCCTTCGAGGATCTGGTGGACACGCAGGTCACGGACAATCTTCTCGATGCCGGTCTCGGTGAGGTAGCCGTAGCCGCCGTGCAGTTGCAGGGCGGTGTTGGCGACGTCGAATCCGGTATCGGTGGCCAACCGTTTCGCCATGGCGCAGCGGGTGCTGGCGTCCGGGTCGCCGCGGTCGAGTTCGTCGGCGGCCTGGTGGAGCAGGAGTCGGGCTGCGGTGAGGTGCGTCAGGGCGTCCGCGACGCGGAACCGCAGGGCCTGTGCCTGGGCGAGGGGGGCACCGAAGGCCGGCCGGTCGCGTAGATGGGCGGTGGCGCGGTCCAGGGCGTACTGGGCACCGCCGAGGGAGCATGCGCCGATGTTGAGTCGTCCGCCGTCGAGGGCGGCCATCGCGATCGCGAATCCGCTGTTCTCGTGACCGAGCAGGGCGGTCGCCGGTAGCCGGACCTGGTCGAGGATCACCTGCCGGGTGGGTTGGGCATTCCACCCCATCTTGGCCTCGTTGGGGCCGAAGGTCAGCCCGGGGGTGTCGGCGTCGACCAGGAACGCCGAGACGCCTTTCGGGCCGGGTGCGCCGGTGCGGGCGAACACCACGTACAGGCCGGCCGCGCCGGCGCCGGAGATGAACTGCTTGACCCCGTCGAGCATCCAACCGTCGCTGCTGCGGCGGGCCTTGGTGCCGATTGCGGCGGCGTCGCTGCCGGCGTGGGGCTCGGTCAGGCAGTACGCGCCCAGCGTCTCCATCGTGCACAGACGGGGCAGGTGGGTGGCTTGTTGCGCTGGGGTGCCGTACCGGTCGATCATCGCCGCCACCATGTTGTGGATCGAGGTGTAGGCGGCCAGCGACGGGCATCCGGTGGCCAGCGCCTCGAAGACGATGACACCGTCGAGGCGCCCGAGGCCACTACCGCCGTGGCGTTCGTCGACGTACACCCCGCCCAGGCCGAGCGTGGCGGCCTTGCGGAGGACGTCGACCGGGAAGTGCCTGTCGCGGTCCCAGCGCACCGCGTGCGGCGCCAGGTGGGTGGTGGCGAAGTCGACGACGGTGGCACCCAATGCGGTCTGCTCGTCGGTCAGCTGCATGACGGCCTCAGCTCATCGTGGGGATCACGAAGCTGGCACCGTCGCGGACGCCTCGGGACAACCAGCGGGAGGTGACGGTCTTGGTGCGGGTGTGGAATCGGATCGAGTCGGGACCGTGCTGGTTGAGGTCGCCGAAGCCGGATGCCTTCCAGCCGCCGAAGGTGTGGTAGGCGATCGGCACCGGGATCGGTACGTTGACGCCGACCATGCCGACCTGTACCCGCTGGGCGAAGTCGCGGGCGGTGTCACCGTCGCGGGTGAAGACCGACACCCCGTTGCCGTACGGATGCTCGTCGCACAGCCGTACCGCCGATGTGTAGTCCGCTGCCCGGACCACGCACAGTACCGGCCCGAAGATCTCCTCCTGATAGATCGACATCTGTGGGGTGACCCGGTCGAACAGCGACGGCCCGAGGTAGAAGCCGTCCGGATGAGTGTCCACGGTCCGCCCACGGCCGTCGAGAAGAAGGGCTGCTTGCTCGGACACACCGGCGGCGATGTGGTCGGTGACCCGCTGCCGGGCGACGTCGGTCACCAGCGGCCCGAAGTCGGCGTCCGGGTCGTGTGCGGCGCCGACCCGCAGGCCCCGGATGCGGTCGGTGAGGCGGGCCACGAGCGCGTCGGCGGTGCGCTCCCCCACCGGCACCGCCACGGAGACCGCCATGCAGCGTTCTCCGGCGGATCCGTACGCGGCCCCGACCAGGGCGTCGACGACCTGGTCGAGGTCGGCATCGGGCATCACCACGGCGTGGTTCTTGGCACCGCCGAAACATTGTGCCCGTTTACCGTGGGCGGTGGCCGTGGCGTAGACATGGCGCGCGGCCGTCGAGGAGCCGACGAATCCCACCGCCTGCACCCGTGGGTCGGTCAGCAGCGGCGTGGCGGCCCCGCTGTCGCCGTTGACCACGTTGAACACGCCGGGTGGGCCACCGGCGGCGACGAACAGCTCGACCAGCCGCAGTGGCACCGACGGTGTCCGCTCGCTGGGTTTGAGGACGAACGCGTTGCCGCATGCCAACGCAGGGGCGGCCTGCCACAGCGGGATCATCGCCGGGAAGTTGAACGGAGTGATGCCCGCGACGACGCCCAGCGGCTGCCGCATCGAGTACACGTCGATGCCGGCGCCGGCGGAGTCGGTGTACTCGCCTTTGAGTAGGTGCGGGACGCCGATCGCGAACTCGAGCACCTCCGCTCCTCGCTGGATGTCGCCGTGTGCGTCGGCGACGGTCTTGCCGTGTTCGGCGGAGAGCAGCGCGGCGAGGTCACCGGCATGCTGGTGGATCAGTGCCAGCCAGTGGATCAGGATCCGGGCGCGGCGCTGGGGGTTCGTGGCGGCCCAGCCCGGCTGTGCGGCCGCCGCGTCGGCAAGCGCCTCGTGGACCTCGCCCGCGCAGGCCATGGGCACCTGCCGGGTGACCTGTCCGGTGCTGGGGTCGTACACGTCGCCGAATCGGCCGGTGCGGCCGGCGACGCGTCTGCCGGCGATGAAGTGGGTGAGCTGTTCCATGGCGTCTCCTGGTGGGAAACGGACGGCCTCGTCCTGGTGGGACGGTGGACGTCGGGGTTTCTACATGGTCTGTGCGGTGTAGGTCAGGCCGGTACGGGACGCTGCTGCGGGCCGGTGTAGGCGCTCAACGGGCGGATGAGCACGTTGGCGGTGAGCTGCTCCACGATGTGCGCGGTCCAGCCGGTGATGCGGCTCATCACGAAGATCGGTGTGAAGGTCGGGGTGTCGAAACCCATCACGTGGTACGCCAGCGCGGAGGGGTAGTCGAGGTTGGGGTGGATCGCCTTGCGCTGGAACATGGCGGTCTGGAGCCTGGTGTACACCTCGGCGAGTCGGCGGACGCGGTCGTCGGCGTAAGTGGCGATCAGGGTGTCCAGGGCGTCCTGCATGATCGGTACGCGGGAGTCGCCGTTCTTGTAGACCCGGTGCCCGAATCCCATGATCTTCTGCTTGGTGGCGAGGGCGTCGTCCAGCCAGGACTCCACCCGGTCCGGGTCGCCGATGGCCACGAGCATGTGCATGACGGCTTCGTTGGCGCCGCCGTGCAGCGGACCTTTGAGTGCACCGATCGCGCCGGTGACGGCGCTGTACAGGTCCGACAGCGTCGAGGTGATCACGCGGGCGGCGAAGGTGGAGGCGTTGAAGCTGTGCTCGGCGTACAGGATCATCGTGGTCTCGAAGGCGCGGACCACGTCGGCGGAGGGTACGTCGCCGAAGCACATGTGGAAGAAGTTCTCGGCGTAGCCGAGCATCGGGTCGGGTGGGATCGGGTCCTGTCCCCGCCGACGGCGCAGGTCCAGGGCGACGACGGTGGGCAGCTTCGCGAACAGTGACAGCGCCTTGGTCTGGTTGGCGGCGCGGTCGGCGAGGTCCTCGGTCGGGTCCTGGGCGCCGAGGTAGGAGACCGCGGTGCGCAGCACGTCCATCGGATGGCAGGTTTCGGGGAGTTTGCGCAGCAGTTCCTGCCCGGTCCGGTCCAGTCGACGCTGGGCGGCCTCGGCGGCACGGAAGTCGGCGAGTTGGGTCGCGTGGGGCAGGTCGCCGTGCCACAGCAGGTGGGCGACCTCTTCCCAGCTGCGGGAGGCAGCGAGGTCCTGTACGGCGTAGCCGCCGTAGGTCAGCGAGTTGGTCTCGCTGATCACGGTGGAGATGGCGGTGGTGTCGACCACCACGCCGGTCAGGCCACGGCGGATGTCGGTGCTCATGGGTGTAGGTCCTCCGGGATGTCGGGACGCGCCGCGCCCGCGTGGTGGTCAGGCGTCCGGTGGCAGGGTGAAGGCGGCGACATCGGCGTCGAAGCGGCCGTACTGGTCGTAGTCGATGACCTCGTAGAGGCGGGAACGGGTCATCATCGTGTCGAGCAGCCCGGCGGCGGTGCCGTCAGTGGCGAGTCGACGCAGACCGGCCTCGACCGCGCCCATCGCCAGTCGCAGCGTGGTGACCGGATAGATGACCAGGTTGTAGCCGAGGTCGCGGAGCTGGTCGACGGTGAGGCTCGGGCCCTTGCCGAACTCGGTCATGTTCGCCAGCAGCGGCACGTCGACGGCGGCCCGGAAGGCGGCGAACTCCGTCGCGTCGGCCAGCGCCTCGGGGAAGATCGCGTCCGCGCCGGCGTCGACGTACGCCTTCGCCCGGGCGATCGCACCGTCCAGGCCCTCGACGGCACGCGCGTCGGTGCGGGCCATGATCAGGAAATCGGGGTCGCGGCGGGCGGCCACGGCGGCCCGCAGGCGACGCGCCATGTCCTGCGGGGTGATCAGGGTCTTGCCGTCCAGGTGTCCGCAGCGTTTCGGGTTGACCTGGTCCTCCAGATGGCAGCCGGCCAGCCCGGCGTCCTCCAACCGTTGCACGGTGCGGGCCGCGTTCAGCGGCTCGCCGAAGCCGGTGTCGGCGTCGACCAGCACCGGCAGGTCGGTGCTGGCGGCGATGTCCGCGGCCCAGCCAGCCACCTCGGTCAGTGTGGTCAGGCCGATGTCGGGCAGACCGGCGGCGGCCGACAGCGCGCCGCCGGAAACGTACACGCCCTCGAAGCCGGTCTGCTGCACGATGCGGGCGGTCAACGGGTTGAAGGCGCCCGGTAGCCGCAGCAGCTCGCCGCTGGCCAGGCCGGTGCGCAGTGCCGCGCGTTTGGCGGTGGCGCTGGTGCGGGCGTACAGGTAGGTCATCGGAAGATTCCTTGCGGCAGGACGGCGTCGGCGTGCGTGATCGCCGCGTGGTCGACCGTGGGGAACAACGCCGGTAGTTCCTCACTGGTGAGGTCGGCGAGCCGGGCGGCGGCGTCGAGGAACTCCCGCTGAGCGTCGGCGGTGACGATCCCGTCGGTGAGGGTGGTGAACTTGCGGATGTACGCCGGGCGGTCGAAGGGACGCGCGCCGTCGGGGTGGGCGTCGGCCAGGGCGAGGGAATCCTCCAGGACGGTGCCGTCGGTGCAGGTGATCACCAGGCGTCCACCGAACGCCTTCTGGGTCGGGTCCGGGCTGTGGTAGCGGCGGGTCCACTCCGCGTCCTCGACGGTGGTGATCTTGTGCCAGAGGGCGACGGTGTCGGGTCGACCGGCCCGTTGCGGGTCGTACGAGCGCACGTGGTGCCAGACGCCGTCCTGCAACGCCACGGCCAGGATGTAGGGGATGGAGTGGTCCAGCGTCTCCCGGCTCGCGGTCGGGTCGTACTTCTGTGGGTCGTTGGCTCCCGAGCCGATCACGTGATGGGTGTGGTGGCTGGTGTGCAGGACGATCGATTCGATCCGGTCCACTCCTGCGGCGGTGTCGATGCCGGGCAGCTTGTCGCGCATCGCGCGGGCGAGGTCGATGATCGCTTGGGCCTGGTACTCGGCGGAGTGTTCCTTCGTGTAGGTCCGCAGGATGCCGCGAAGGGGATCTCCGGGGGCCGGTAGCGGCACGGTGTAGGTGGCGTCCGGGCCGTCGAGCAGCCAGGCGATGAATCCGTCCTCACCCTCGTAGACCGGCGCCGGGGCGCCCTCACCGCGCAAGGCGCGGTCGACCGCCTCGATCGCGGCCTTGCCGGCGAACGCGGGGGCGAACGCCTTCCACGAGGAGATCTCGCCCTTGCGGGACTGCCGGGTGGCGGTGGTGGTGTGCACCGCCTGGCCGATGGCCTGGTAGACCACCTCGGTGGGCAGGCCCAGCAGCGCGCCCAGCCCGCAGGCGGTCGCCGCACTCAGGTGCGCCACGTGGTCGATCTTGTGTTTGTGAAGACAGATCCCGGTGACCAGGGCTACGTGCACCTCGTAGGCGACGAGCAGCCCGCGCAGCAGGTCCGCGCCGCTGGCACCGACGTGCTGGGCCACCGCGAGCAACGGCGGGATGTTGTCTCCCGGGTGGGAGTAGTCCGCCGCCAGGTAGGTGTCGTGGAAGTCCAACTCTCGCACCGCGGTGCCGTTGGCCCAGGCCGCCCACTCCGGCGAGACCCGCAGCGCCGGGTCGGCGCCGAAGACCGATGCCCCGGGGGTCATCCGATGCGGTCGGGTCTGTGCCCGGGCCACCGACACCGGACGCCGGGACAGCGAGGCCATCGCCACCGCGGCGTTGTCGATCACCCGGTTGGCGACCATCGCCGCCGCGTCGGCGTCCAGCGGAGCGCGCGCGGTGGCCACCTCGGCCAGTGCCCAGGCGAGTTGCCGGTCGCGGGGCAGCCGTTCCGCACTGGGCGATACGCGTACGACGTGCTCGATCAACGGGGACTCCTCAGGCTCGGGTTCACCCTGTCAGGCTCACCGGCCGGCAGGGCCCGCGTCGAGGCCCGGAAGGTGCGTACTTTCCACCCCGGGACCAGCAAAACTGCAAAACTTGCGAACTTTGCGAGTGTTATATTCGCAGCCCGTAGGCGCCATGAGGAGGCGACGGGTGACGGCCGAGAAGAAGCTCTACGCGCACGCCAAACTGCGCCGGCTCCGCCGCGAGCATGGCCTCACCCAGGCCGAACTCGCCCGCCGTCTGGACATCTCCACCAGCTACCTCAACCAGATCGAGAACAGCCAACGCACGCTCACCGCGCCCGTCCTGCTACGCCTGGCCAAGGTGCTCGGCGTCGATCCGGAACACTTCGCCGACACCGATACCGAGCGGCTCGGTCTCGACCCGCTGATCGACCTCGGCCTGCGGCTGGGCGAGGGCACCGGCGCCCTGCTGGCCCTGCCCGTGGTCACCGGCGCGGCCCGCGTCCTGCACGAGGTCGCCACCTTCGACTCCGCCGGGGTGGCCGAGAAGTGACCGCGAACCCCTATCCGCTCGGACTGCGCCTGGCCGGCCTTCCGGTGGTCGTGGTGGGCGGGGGAACGGTGGCCACCCGCCGGGTACCCGCCCTGATCGACGCCGGGGCGGACGTGCTGCTGGTGACGCCCGAGATCAGTCCGGCCCTGCGCGCCCACGCCGACGCCGGACGGCTGCGCTGGGCGGAGCGTCGCTTCGTCCCTGAGGACCTCGACGGCGCCTGGCTGGTGCAGGTCGCCATCGACGACCCGGTCGCCGCCGCCACGGTCAGCGCCGCCGCCGCCGAACGCCGGATCTTCTGCGTACGCGCCGACGACCGTACGGCGGCGACCGCCTGGACCCCGGCGGTGACCCGGCACGGTCCGGTGACCGTCGGCGTCCTCGGCGGCGGAGACCCACACCGCGCCATGGCCGTCCGAGACGCCATCCGCACCCTCCTGCACGTAAGGAAGGGCACCTTATTAACGCCTCCGGTAGAGGAAGGGCCCCTTGTTAACACCCGGACGGGTCGGGGCGGCGCTGTCGCCCTCGTGGGTGCCGGGCCGGGCGACGCCGAGCTGATCACCCTGAAGGGATGGCGTCTGCTCACCGAGGCCGACGTCGTGGTCGCCGACCGCCTGGTGCCCGGCCTGCTCCTGGACGAGCTGCGCTCCGACGTCGAACTGGTGGACGCCTCCAAGATCCCCTACGGCCCGTCCCGCACCCAGGAGGAGATCAACCAGATCCTGGTCGACCGGGCGCGCGCCGGGTCCTTCGTGGTCCGGCTCAAGGGCGGCGACCCGTACGTCTTCGGCCGAGGCGGGGAGGAACTGCTGGCCTGCGCGGAGGCCGGCGTACCGGTCACCGTGGTTCCCGGCGTGACCAGCTCCATCGCCGCCCCCGCAGCGGCCGGCGTCCCGGTCACCCACCGGGGCGTGGCCCACGAGTTCACCGTGGTGTCCGGCCACGTCGCGCCCGACTCACCGGACTCGCTGGTGCGCTGGGAGGCCCTGGCCGGTCTCCGAGGCACGCTGGTGATCCTGATGGGGCTCAAGAACCTGCCGGCGATCACCGCCACCCTGCTGGCACACGGGCGACCCGCCGACACCCCGGCGGCCGTGGTCCAGGAGGCCACCACCGGCTCGGAGCGGGTCGTGCGCGCCACGCTGGGCGAGGTCGCCGCCGCCGTCGCCGACGCGGGACTGCGCCCGCCCGCCGTGGTCGTACTCGGTGACGTGGTCACTGCTCTCGACCTGTCCGAGTGAAGGCGACTGGCCGGCACCCCGAGTGGGATGCCGGCCAGTAGGTCGGTGTGCAGGTCGCCTCTCGGCGAGTGGCGCGACGCGGCTCCAGCCGAACTGGTATTCCGCGACGGCATTTTAGGTGAGGCCCGGGGACACTGGATCACACCGACGCCCGGTACAACCGCGCTCCACCGCTCGTTGTTCCCGGTCGCGCGGCGGATTCTGCTTGCCGGCTTGTTCGTGTGCTTGCTTGTTTTGTAAGGAGGGGTCCCCTGCTAACGCCTGGTGTATAGCAGGGGACCCCTGCTTACATCCCACCCCGCCGTACACCGCAAGTCGTGCGGGGATCCGGGGCGCGGAGAAGACGCTGCCGGCCGGTACCCGTGGTGGGTGCCGGCCGGCAGCGTTCTTGCTCCCCCTTGTGCGAGGAAAGTCTGTTCGGTGTGGGGTCAGCTGTTCCAGTGCTCGGCGACCAGGTCGGCGGCCTGCTGCTCCCACTGGGCGTAGTGATCCGGGAACGCCGACACCTGCACCGTCTGGGCGGCGACGGTCAGGGGCATGTCCTGCCAACCGTCGACCTGCTTCAAACCCTTCAGAAAGGCCAGGGTGGAGTACTCGGGGTCGGTGATCTGCTCCACCGTGCCCCAACCCGAGGACGGGCGCTGCTGGAACAAGCCCTGCGAATCATGATCGTTGCGGTCACCGAGGTGGCCGAGGTTCTCCAACTTCGACTCCTGGAACGCCGTACCGATCGCGATCACGGCGGCACGCTCGTCCATACCGGCCTTCTTCGTCGCCGCGATGATCGCCTTCGCGTTGGCGACCTGCTCGTCGGACAGGTCGATACGCGACTGGGCACCCTGCACACCATGCGGAATCAACTTGCCGCTGTCGGGCTTGTCCGCCTGCACCGCCACCAGCGAACCCGTGACGGGGGTGGCGTCAGCCTGCATGGTCGGACCAGCGAACACACCACCAGCAAACGCCAGACCAGCAACACCAAGAACACTCTTACGCAACAGCTTCGAGTTCATCACAAGCTCCATTCGGGGGTAGACGCCACCCACAGGGGGATTGAGAGTGACGCAAACGCCGTCAGGCGCTAGAAGAAGGGGAAGTCCGACGGCAACACGGGTCCGAGAAGGGGATCAGCGGATCCGGCTTTGCGGCGTCGGGTCAATACACAACCACCTGGCAGCCCGCATCATTCCCAGGCCATCCACCAGCCTGTCGCGGCGCCGGGACCAGGTATAACCACCGACCGAGCCAGACCATTCCGACACCCGCCCGCCATCCTGCGCCGAGGCGAGAGTCGAACCGCCTGCGCGGGGTTGAGGTCCTGCGCGGTCAGCCACCCGATGACAACGCCCCCGACCCCACCCCGATTCCGCCCAGCACCGACCCGAATTCGACTCATAGCGGACACGGCCGCCATCCAGGCAGAAATCCCCGGCGCGCGCTGCCTCCCGTGCTGTCCCGCAGGGCCCGTCCGCGCCAGCCCGCAAGGCCGACCCGCCGCAAGGTCAGTCGTTGATCAAGGAGTTTGGTGTGTATGGGCGGCGAATCCGGATTGAAACTTCTTGATCAACCGGGAGGTCATCCCCGAGCCATGGCCGAACCATCCCAGGGCGGGACTGGTGAGTGATATGCGGGGGAGGGCGGGGCGGGGTGGGGC
>NZ_SISL01000430.1:0-5026 GCF_004307965.1 Verrucosispora sp. SN26_14.1
CCGCCGAACGCCCCCGACCCGGACGGCCTCGGCGGCTTCCTGTTCCGGTTGGCGGCGTTCGGCGTCATGGTGATGCTGCTCGCGATCGTGCTGTGGATGCTGCGACGCGGGCGGCCGGGAACGAGCCAGGCCGACACCGCTCCGATCGGGGAACCACCCGCACCACGGGTCCGACCGGAGCGCAGCCCGGTGCCCCGACCGCAGGCCACCGGGGCATCCGGTCCGCCGACGCCCGCCGTCGTCGTTCCGGCTGACACCGCAGCGCCGGTCACCGTCCCGGCATCCGCCCCCGACAGGAGAACCGCCGTCCCGCCACCGGTGCCCGCCTCCGTCGGCCTGACCACCGAAGTCGGGCCGAGCCCCGGGCGCACCATTCTCAGACCGGACTCGACGAGCGCCCCGGACCTCTCTGACGGCCCGGACACCACCGACGCGCCGGACCGTCCGAGCGGCCCGGCTGTCACGTCGGGCGGCCCGGCCTCCACGGCACCCGGTCCGATCGTCGCGTCGAGCTCACGCGACGGGGGCGACCAGCGGCTCGCCTCGGGCCCGCCGGAATCCGCCGTGCGCCCCCGGCCCGAGAGCGGGACCAGTGGATACACCAAACTGCGCACCGACCTCGACGACGCCTCCACCGCACTGCGGGTCCAGCTCGTCGGTGCGGCCGGCCCCTCCGCCCCGCCCGCGTACGCCTGGTTGGCCGACGACGAGCAACTCACCGGTGCCCGGGTTCAGGTCCGGCTGGGCCACCGCGACGGGTGGGGCCTCTGGGTCGACCTGGCCCGGACCCCGGACGTTCTGACCGTGACGGGTGACCCGGTCGCCTGCCGGGAACGGGCCGCGTCACTGGCCCGGCAACTGCTGGCGGCGGACGTGGACGTGATGGTCGTCGGCGACGCGCTCGGTGCCGACCCGCCGCCCGGCGCCCGATGGTTGGACGAGTTCCCCCTGGACATGCCCGACCCCGGCAGCACAGCGGCCGTCGTGTTCAGCGGCGGGCTGCGCGGCGCACGGTTGCGGGCTGCGCGGCGGATGGCGGCGGACAGCGGTGGCGCAGTGGTGCCGGTGCTCACCGGGGAGGTACTCCGCGCCCGATGGTCGATCGTGGTCGAGGTGCCGACCCCGACCGAACCGGTCGCCCCGACTCAGGCGGACGGCGGCACGGCCGACAGCATCGCCGCCAACGACACGGCGCCCGACGACCCGGGGACGACCATCCAGCCCTGAGCCGTCGGCCGGAACCTGCGGGTGACCGTCGCCCGGGGGTAGGCCCGGGTCGGCAGCACCAGAGCGATCCCGGCGGCCCGCAGGCGCGGGGCCCGCGAGCGCACCAGCGGCAGGCTGTCCAGCCGATCCGCGGTGGCCGCGACGTCGATCGCCCGCCGCGCGGGCACCCGCAGCTCGACGAGCCAGTGGCCGTCCCGGACACCGGGCTGCTCGCGGTGCAGGGGCAGCCAACCGCCGGGTAGCGCCCGAGCCGTGACGGGCACCAGCGCGTAGCAGCGGCCGAAGCGGGCCCGTGGCCAGCGGTCCGCGTCGTTGGGCAGGCCGACCACCCCGTGCCGGGCCCCGGCACACCGCAACCGGACCGGAACCGGCTCGTCGAACTCCCGCTCCAGCGTGGACACCGAGGCCCGGTCCAGGGAGTACGCGGCGAGCATCCGGACCCGGTCGAGCCGACCGGCCGGCAGCAGGTACGCGTCGGCCTGCGCCAGCAGGTGCTGCAGGTCGGCGGGCACGTGCAGGTCGAGAGAGGTGACCCGGACCGCCCCGCCGGGTGCCACCCGGGCCCGGAACAGGTACCCGCCCCGGCGGCCGGCGGCGGCCTGCGCCAGATCGGGACGACCGATCAGGAACAGTTCCGCAGCCGGTACGCCGTCGGCCAGCACCTCGGCAGGCGACACCGGTGTCGTCACGTACAACTCGACCGGGGCGGTGTTCACCGGCAGCCCGTCCGTCAACCAGCTCACGCCGTACCCGGCGGGGCGTTGCGGATCGGCGGCCAGCACCGGCCGACGACCCGGTCCTGCGTCGGTCGGCACGTCGGCCGGCGTCACGCTGGTGCGAGGGGCCGCCGCCAGACCGGCCATGATGACCTCGGTGGTGGGCAGCAGTCGACCGTCGGCGGTGCTCAGGTAGCGCGGCGGCCCGCCGGACCCGTCGTCCGGCTGATGGTCGTGCCAACGCCCCGGTGCGCCGCCGGCGTCCAGCGCCCGCAGGTCACCGGACTCGGCAAGGATCTCGGCGGTGCCACCGACCGGCGGCGTCCACACCGTCGCACCACTGGCCTCGGCGAGCGCGGCGACTTCGGCGGCCAACCGCACCCGTTCGGCGGGATCAGCCGGCCAGGTCAGCCACAGCCGCAGGTCCCCGCCGTACAACGGCAGGCTGGACAGGGCCGCCGCCAGCGCCGGGCCGGTCAGGATCTCCTGGGTGCCCCGGTAGTCGCCGACCAGGAACCCGGCGGACCGGACCGTGACGGCCACGGTGACCAGATCGGGGTCACCCGGGGCGAGCCGGGCCACCGCCGCCCGCCGGGCGGTGAAATCGGCCCGGGTCGCCAGCGCCAGCCCCCCGGGCAGCGCCAGCACGACGGTCCCCGTCCGGGCCTGCACGGTCCCGTCGACCAGATCGAACCAGCCCGGCAGCGACGACTCCAGGCCGGGCGGCTGAAGCACCGTCCAGTCGACGGGGTCGCCGCTGGCCCGCCCCACGGCGACCGCGTCCCGGGGCGCCTCCGGCTCGTCGGGCAGCCACCGATGGTGGACGTCGGCACCCGCCGGAGTGATCAGCACGTCCTGACCGAGCATGGCGGCGACCTCGCGGAACAGGCTCGCCCGCCGCTCCCCGTCGGCGGTCAGCATCCGCACGTCGTCACCGGCAGCCCCCGACCGGCGTACCAGGTCGGCGATGTCCTTCGCGGTCAGCGCCGGACCGTCCGCCCCCACGGCCGCCAACGCGCCGTCCGGTCGCGGCTCCAACCAGACGTCGAACAGGCCCTCCACTCGGCGGTGCCGGGTCGCGTCGAGGCGACGGATCTGAGGGGGACCGCCGGACGCCGCGCGCGCGATGGGCCGCATATCGTCCATCTATAGCACCGTCGAACGAACCCTGTGGATCACCGACCACACGTGTGGTGAACCGGCCCGGCCCGGCGTGCGTAGTGCAGGCGTCGACGTGAGGTGGACGCACCCGAGTGGAGGAGGCGGTCGGTGACGGCACAGCGGCGTTCGTGGACCCGATGGTGGTGCCGGCTGCTCGTGCTGGCTGTCGTCGCGTCGCTGGTCGCACCGCATCGGGCGGTCGCCGCCCCGGTGGAGACCTATGCCAAGTACTACGTCGTGACCTCGTCCTACCAGGGCGAACCGGAACGACTGTCGGTGATCACACAGCGGTTCCTGGGCACCACCGCACGGACCACCGACGTCCTGCACCTCAACGCCGGCCGGGTACAACCCGACGGCGGTCGGCTCACCGACCCGGACAAGCTGCGGGCGGGCTGGATCATCGTGCTGCCGTGGGACGCCTACGGCGAGGGAGTCCGCTACGGCATGCTCTCCTCGGTCGGCGCCCCCACCACACCGACCCCGGGCAGCCGACCGGCGACCACCCCGAGCCCGGCACGCTCCCCGGCGCCCGGCACCGGCCGCTGCGCGGTCACCGCCGGCCCCCAGACCGGCTCGGACTGGGCACAGCAGGAGTTGGCGGCCGAGCAGGCGTGGAAACTCACCGAGGGCGGCGGTGTCCTGGTCGCGGTGATCGACTCCGGGGTGGACGGCAGCCGTGCCCCGCTCGGCGGGCGGGTCACCACCGGGGTCGACATCGTCGCCGGTGACGAGCGTGGTGACGTCGACTGTCTCGGATCAGGCACCGCGATGGCCGGCATCATCGCGGCCCGCGACGACGCAGACGGCTCCGGCGGCGGCGTCGCCCCGGCCTCGGCCGTGCTGCCGGTGCGGGTGGTGACGACGACCCCGCAGTCACGGGCCGCCGACGTCGCCACCGGCATCGAGGTCGCCGTCTCCGCCGGCAGCACCGTGATCGCCCTCGGCGGCTACGTCGACCCGGCCGCCCCGGAGGTGGCCGAGGCGATCCGTACCGCGCTCGCGCACGACGTGGTGGTCGTGGCCGGCGCGTCGACCGACACCGGCGCCGCGACCGTCCCCGACGACGCGGACGGGCTGCTGCGGGTGGCCGGCGTCGGGGCCGACGGCCAGTTGGCCGCCGACTACCGCAGCGGTGGGGTCGACCTGGTCGCCCCCGGTATCGACATCGCCACCCTGGTCGCCGGTAGGGACGGGACGCGGGCCAGCAGCGGCACCCAGTACGCGGTCGCGTTCGTGGCCGGGGCCGCGGCGCTGGTCCGGGCGGCACTGCCCAACCTCGACGCGGCGGCGGTGACCCACCGGCTGCGGGTCACCGCGAACCCGGCCGCCTCGCGCGTCCCGGACCCGCTGACCGGCTTCGGCATGGTCGACGCCGGCGCCGCCGTGACCGCGACCCTTCCCGAGGAGGAACGGCACGAAGGGCTCGCCACCCTCGCCGACGACGCGACCCCCGGCCCGGCAGCGGTCGCCGCGCTGGTGGTGCTCCTGCTGGCCGCAGCAGCCGGAGGTCTGGCCTGGTGGTCACGGCGGGCCCGCAACCGGTCTGCCGACCCGCCCCCGGGTGAGGGGCCCGGCCACGACGACCCGCACCGGCACGACGACGACCCGACGGCCCGACCGCCGAGGTCGCCGGCCGACCGGACCGGCTGAGAGGAGACGGCGGTGCCCGTCGGACGAACGGTCTCCCGAGCTGCGCTCGGCACGTGTGTCGTGGTCACGGCGCTGGCCGTACCGGCGGCTCCCGCCCAGTCCCGCCAGAACGAGCCGCCGGCCCTGCCGACGGTGACCGACGGCTGCGTCGGTGCGTCGCCGGTCACCGCCACCGGGATGCCGTGGGCGGTGGCCCGACTGGGTCCGTCGGCGGCCTGGCCGCTGACCCGCGGCGCCGGGGTGACCGTGGCCGTGGTCGACTCCGGCGT
>NZ_SISL01000431.1:0-5008 GCF_004307965.1 Verrucosispora sp. SN26_14.1
GCGAACAGGCACGCCGCGCCGCCGCTCGCCGGGAGGCCCAGCGTCGCCTGGCCGCCCAGCGGGAGTCCGTCCGGCGTTCCGCCATGGGCCTGGATCGCCCCGCCGACCTGCCGCAGGTCGCCAGCGGCGGCTCGGTCTCCTACCGCCGCGCCGGTGGCCTGCGCGGTCGTCCCTACGAGGCCGGCCGCGGCTCGCACAGCGCCTGACCTCCTGTCCGAGGGCTCGCCACCCCGTGCAGGGTGGAGGCTGGTCGCCAGGCAGCAGTTTCACGGTTGTTGCTGCCTCGGCGGTGGGTGAAGGCGGCAATATCGGGGATTCTGCTGCCTCGTGGGGGCCGAGGAGCCAGGTGTCCGGGGTGTGGCGATCTTGGGGCGTCGAGCGGGCGGGGCGGTTCGCGGCGAAGGCGGTCGACCTGTTAGCCTTGTCGCCGGCCCGCCTGGTGAAAGCCGGGTGGGACCGAAGCCGGTAAAACGGCGGAGGGGCTGTGGCGCAGACTGGTAGCGCACCTCGTTCGCATCGAGGGGGTCAGGGGTTCAAATCCCCTCAGCTCCACCAGCAACATCAATGGCCAGCGGAAACGCTGGCCATTGATCATTTGGCGCAGATCCGGCACAACTCAGCCCGGAAGCGCCGACCCCGAGCGGTTCCCCGCACCCTTCCGAAGCGCCGTGCTGACCATGTTGCGGCGCCCTGCGGCCCGCCGCCGTACCACGCCGGGACGCGCGTGCGGCCGGGCGGCCGGTCACGCCCCGGCACGCACGGCGCAGCCATGGAGCAGGAACGGAGACAGCCGGGGCGTCAGCCGCAGGCTCGTGGCCCCGGACGAGTCCTCAGGGGCCACGGACGGGTCACCCACGAGCCGCTGTGGCGGTGTCCGCGGGGTGCCGGTCCGTGACCCGAAAGCCGAGTCCGATCCCGGGCACCCTCAGGGAGACCGGGAGGTGCGGGTGGGGTGTCAGTTCTCCGGCTGGATGCTGGCGAGCAGTTCGGTGACGTGGGTTTTGATGTCGTCGCGGACGTGGCGGACGACGTCGAGGGGTTGGCCGGCGGGGTCGGTGAGTTTCCAGTCTTCGTAGCGTTTGCCGGGGAAGACGGGGCAGGCATCGCCGCAGCCCATGGTGACGATGACGTCGCTGGTTTCGGCGGTGTCCCAGGTGAGTCGGGTCGGGGTCTGGTCGGTGATGTCGATGCCGACTTCCCGCATTGCTTCGACGGCGGTGGGATTGATCTGGTCGGTGGGCGCGCTGCCGGCGGAGCGGACCTCGACGGTGTCCCCGGCGAGGTGGCGGAGCCAGGCGGCGGCCATCTGGGAGCGGCCGGCGTTGTGGACGCAGACGAACAGGACGCTGGGCTTGTCGGTCATCGAGCTGCGCTTTCTCGGGTGGGGTGGGGCACGACCACCGCGTCGGCGGCGTGCCCGGCGTGGGGGTACCAGGCGGCGAGGGCGGCGACGGCCACCAGGCCGCCGACGAGCTGGGCGGCGACGAAGCCGGGCACGGAGGCGGGGGCGATGCCCGCGAAGGTGTCGGTGAAGGCCCGGCCGATGGTGACCGCAGGGTTGGCGAAGGAGGTCGAGGAGGTGAACCAGTAGGCCGATCCGATGTAGGCGCCGACGGCGGCCGGGGCCACGGTGGTGCGGCCGGAACGGGCGAGGGCGAAGACCAGGAGGACCAACCCGGCGGTGGCGACCACCTCGGCCAGCCACAGATTTCCGCCGGTGCGGTCGGTGTGGGGCCAGGTGACCGGCGGGAGCCCGAACATGAGGGCGGCCAGAACCGCCCCGGCGACGGCCCCGGTGACCTGCGCGCAGACGTAGGCGGCCAGGCCCCGGAGAGTCAGACCGGTCCCGGACCGGCGGCCGAGCCACCAGTCGACGGCCGAGACGACCGGATTGAAGTGCGCGCCCGACACGGGGCCGAACATCAGGATCAACGCGCCCAGAGCGAGGGCGGTGGCGACCGCGTTCTCCAGGAGCTGGAGGCCCACATCCGTCGGGGAGAGCCGGGTGGCGGCGATCCCGGAGCCGACGACGGCGGTGACCAGCAGGGCCGTGCCGGTGAACTCTGCGCTTGCCCGCCGGGTCAGCGCGAGGCTCACCCGGTGACCCGGGGGGCCGTGGGGATGTCCAGCAGTGCGCCGAGCTGGCGGAAGGCTTCCGGGCGGACCCGGTACCAGACCCAGGTGCCCCGCCGCTCGGAGTCCACCAGGCCAGCGTCCCGCAGCACCCGCAGATGGTGGGAGATGGTGGGTCCGGACAGGTCGAACGCCGGGGTCAGGTCACAGACGCAGATCTCCGGCACCGAGGCGATCATCGACATCAGCCGGAGTCGGACCGGGTCGCCCAGGGCCTTGAACATCGGGGCGACCACCGCCGCCTGGTCGTCGTCCATCGGACGGGCCGCGATCGGGGCGCAGCAGGCCACCGCGTTCAGGTCGACCACCGGCACGGCTTGTTTCGACATGCGTCTAGGTTGACAGATTTCAAAACAAGAGGCAACGTGGGGGCTGATTCGAAAATCATCTAGGCAGGACGGGTCGCGGTGATCGTGGCCCTGCCGAGAGGAGAGAGCCCATGTCCCGCGTTCAACTTGCCCTGCGCGTGTCCGACCTCGAAGGCTCCGTGGCCTTCTACGCGAAGCTGTTCGGTGTCGAACCGGCCAAGCGCCGCCCCGGCTACGCCAACTTCGCCGTCCAGAACCCGCCTTTGAAGCTCGTGCTCCTGGCGGGCGAGCCCGGCCAGCCGACCGTGCTGGACCACCTGGGCGTCGAGGTCTCCACCACCGAAGAGGTCAACGCCGCCACCCGGCGCCTCACCGAATCCGGCCTGATCACCCTGGAGGAGAACAGCACCGAATGCTGCTACGCCCTCCAGGACAAGGTCTGGGTGCGTGGCCCCGGCGACGAACCCTGGGAGGTCTACACCGTCAAGGCCGACTCCGACCACCTGGAGAAGACCACCGCGAGCGCCTGCGACACCCCCGCCACCGACAAGCAGCCCGCCACCACCAGCACCTGCTGCTGACCGCACCCGACCACAGCGGCAGACGTCCCGCCCGCAACGCCCGGACTCTCGCGAGACAGTACGAGCCGGGCGGCGGGCGGGACGGTGGCAAACACGGTGACCGGATGGTCGGCGGTCGGCGGGGTGGCAGCGGTGGGTGATATCGGATGGTCTTGTGATCCTCCGGCAGATGGTCTCCGCCGGAGCGCTGCTGCCACACCTGGTCGGCCACTGTGGGCGAGACCGCCTGATCAGGCCGACCACGCCCGCCCGCTGCGTCACGTCATGCACCGGAAATCCGGGGCGGTCGAGGTCAGCAGGGCAGTCCTCGCGGGCACTTTCCACGCCCGGTCCAGTTCGGCGGCGAGTGTGCCCAGCAGACGCGGTACGTCCGTGGCGGCCGAGTCGTGCATCGCCTCGACGACGACCAGCACGGTGGAGGTCTCCTCGCGCACCGCCGACCAGCCGCTCTGTCTGTTGGTCCAGCGTCGGGCGTGGGCCCGTCCGTGCGGGTCGGCGAAGATCACCTCACCGGGGTCGGGCCGCTCCTCGGCCCCGCCCAAGGTCAGGTAGCGCTCGTCGCCCCGGGCGTGCCGAACCTCGATGCCACCGCCGACGCGATCGACGTCGAGGATTCCGACCGGGATCGCGTACGCGGCCGAGACGGCGTTGCCGAGGTCGACGAGCGGGTGCACCCGGGGCAGGTCACCGGTGGTACGCAGCCGCCGCAGCAGGGACTCCGACGCACAGCGGTACCTGGTCGGCGCCAGCCCCATCCGGGCGAATGCCCGACGCCACGCCTGGATCTCCGCAAGACCCGCTTCGCTGCCGGCGGCGAGCCGCTGCCGGGCCTGCGCCAGCAGGTCGGCCAGCGGCAGTTCGGCTCGCGGCTCACCGGAGACGCCCTCGGCGTACAGCACGCCGGCGACCAGTGGCGGATGCTCGGCCCGGACCTCGGGAGAGTGCTGGAAGTACACGCCTCGACTCCTCACGCCTCGGCGCGGGCCAGCAGCAGGCCCAGCGCCA
Organism: Verrucosispora sp. SN26_14.1; assembly: GCF_004307965.1. Taxonomy (NCBI): domain Bacteria; kingdom Bacillati; phylum Actinomycetota; class Actinomycetes; order Micromonosporales; family Micromonosporaceae; genus Micromonospora; species Verrucosispora sp. SN26_14.1. Next base: position 4,028 of record NZ_SISL01000431.1, read on the forward strand.
GGAACGACCCGGCGAAGCACCGGCGCAACCAGTCGGCCACCCGGGGGCGGTCGAGCACGCGTCGGCGTACGGCGGCGGCTCCCAGGCCATAGCCGACGAAGACCACCAGCGTGGTGGCGGTGAACACCGCGCCGAGCCCGAGCATCCGGCCGAGGGCTCCCGGCGTCTCCGGGTGGACGAACTGCGGCAGGAACGCCACAAAGAAGATCGTCAACTTCGGATTGAGCAGGTTCATCAGCACCGCCGAGACGATGACCTTGCCCGCCGGACGGGTGGGGGAGGTGTCGTCCACGGTGATCGCACCCCGGTCCCGCAGCGTGGCGAAGGCGAGCCAGAGCAGGTAGCCCACGCCCAGGTACTTGACCAGGTCGAAGGCGAGCGCGCTGGAGTGCAGCAGCGCGGCGAGCCCGGTCACGGCCGCCACCAGGTGCGGGACGGTGCCCAGGGTGCCGCCCAGCGCGGCGACCAGGGCGGCCCGGCGCCCACCGGTCAACCCGGCGGAGAGTGTGAACAGCACCCCGGCGCCCGGGGTGACGACCACGACGAGCGTGGTCAACAGGAACGCGATGGTCACGAGGTTGCTCCCTGGTCCGGTGATGGCACACCGGCAACCCTGTCGCCAGAATGGTCCGATGGACAGTGCCAAAACCGCCCCGCCCGACCGGTCCATAACCGAAAGGACGGTCACGCCTCCGGTGGTGGCGGGGCCCCCGGTCAACGCCGGGTCGGACTTCCTGCATCTCGACATCGGGCAGGCTCCGGCGGGTGGGCGGGCGGCCTGGCTTGCCCACCGGCTACGCCGGGCGATCGGCGACGGGGTGGTACCGGTCGGCGCCAGGCTGCCCGCCACCCGGGTACTCGCCGCCGATCTCGGGGTGTCGCGGGGGGTGGTGGTCGAGGCGTACCAGCGCCTGGTGGAGGACGGGCACCTCGCCGGCCGGGGCCGTGCCGGGACCGTGGTGGTCGCCACCGGAGTCGCGG
>NZ_SISL01000432.1:0-5000 GCF_004307965.1 Verrucosispora sp. SN26_14.1
CGGTCGCACCGAGCAGGACCGCCCCGGCCCGGAGAGCGGGCTGGGCACCCCGTCCGCCCAGCGACCCGGCGAGACCCCGCAGTACCGCCCGGGGCAGTGTCCGGAGCAGATAGCCGCGCTCGGCATCGAGGCTGGGTCCGGAGTGGTCGCGGCCACCGAAGGCACCGCCGTCGAGCAGCCGAGCCATCGCGACCTTGCCCCGGCCCTCGGCCACGCAGCGGTGCAGGAAGGCACGCAGCGTGGCCCGCTCGGCCGGCACCGGGTGGACGACGACGGCGTCCGACACGTGCACCCAGTGGCCGCCCGCGTGCCGGGTCAGTCGCAGGCAGAACTCCGTGTCCTCCGGCCGGGCACGGTCTCCCACCTTGCCGAAGTCGGTACGGAAACCCTGGACGGCCTCGAAGGCGTCGCGGCGCACGGCCATGCTGGCGGACCAGACATTGCGTACCCGCACCGTGCCGGTCGAGGGACCGGTACGGGAGACGCCGACCGTCCAGAGGAACTCGTCGGGCAACCAGGTCGGCCGGAGGGTCTCCCAGTCCGGCGCGATGCCCCCGCCGGTGCCGACCACGGCCGGGTCGGCGAGCGGCTCGCACAGTCCGGCCAGCCAGCCGGGCTGCGCGATCACGTCGTCGTCGAGGAAGACCACCACGGGGGTGACGGCATGACGGGCCCCGGTGTTCCGGTTACCGGAGACACCGCGCGGCAGGCGGTTATCCAGCACCGTCACGTCGGGCAACTCCCGACGGACCAGTCGGTGCAGGTGCGGGTTGTGGTCGACCACCACGATGATCTCCGCAGGCGGCGGGCTCTGCTCCCGGACGGCCTGCACCACCCGGACCAGCCGGGGAAGGCGGTGTTCGCTGTGGGTGGGGATGACCACGCTGACCGGGGACTGCGCGCGGGGCATCTCAGCGCACCTCCTCGGTCCAGGTGTCCTGGCCGCCGTGGTCGCGCTGGCCGAGGGGGGCGGTACCGGCGTGGTGCAGGGTCGCCGCCACGGGTGTCGGGGCGGGCCGGGGGAGGGACACGCGGACTTGTCCCGTGGCGGGTGCGGCGGGACCGGAGGCGGCGTGCGCGGCATGGTTGGCGAGGCCGGAGTCCTGGTGGCGTCCGCGCCGGGCGCGGCGGAACTCGCTGAGGATCGTGCGGAGCACGCGGGAGCCGTCGCGGAACGTGTGGAGGTTACTCTCGCCATGGATCCGCAGGTACTCGATGCTCGGCACCTCACGTACCTGGTAGCCGGCGGCGGCCATCCGGATGTTGATCAGGGTCTCGATCTCGAACCCGTCGCCCCAGAGCTTGCCTTTGGGCGGTGGCGTCGATGCCGGGTGGGGCAGCTCCATGGCCGGGACCAGATCCCGCCAGAAGGCGTTGTAGCCGTAGCAGAGGTCGGTGAAGCGGGTGCCGAAGAGGGCGTTGACGATGCCGTTCAGCGCACGGTTTCCCCAGCGGCGCAGCGGGGTGATGTCGTCGCTTCCGCCGCCGTACCGGAAGCGGGTTCCCTTGGCGAAATCGGCGCCGGACACCAGGGCCTCGACGAAGCTGGGGATCTCCTGCGGGTCGGTCGAACCATCCGCGTCGATCATGACCACGATGTCGCCGGTGGCCGCAGCGAAGCCGCAGGCGAGCGCGTTGCCCTTGCCGGTACGGGTCTGCTCGATCACCCGCACGGAGGGCCAGAGCTCGCGGGCCACATCGGCGGTGCCGTCGACCGAGCCGCCGTCGACCAGGATCACCTCGGCGACGCCGTGGGGCAGACGCGCGAAGACGTGCGGCAGGTTCCGGGCCTCGTTGCGGGCCGGGATCACCACGGACAGCGAGGGATACCGGTCGTACGAGGGCATCGGGTGACGGTCAGGGGCGAACGTGGACATCGCAACAGGTCCCTTCCGGCAGGTCAGCCGTCTGTCGGTGGGCGGAGGACCGCGTCGTCCGGGCCCGTGGTCGTCACGGCTCTTCAACGGCCAGTCACGGTGGATATTTCGCCAATGTCCGGCAAACCGACGGAGCTGAATGCCCTGTGTCCCGTCCGTCACGTGCGCACCACAAATACGCCCGAAACCTCACATAATCTCCACGGTGAGGAAACTCACTATGGCCGAATGCCGGGGACGCGGCGAAGGCCGCCTGCTACCCAGAACTGCCGGAGCCCACGCACGCACTCACCACGGCGCCGTGTCGACAATCCCAGGTCAGGATCGCCGGCACGGCGCCGTCGTGAGTGCGGACGAGCCCGTCCGAGCGCAGCTGGTCCCGGACGGGCTCACGGAGGTCCTCCCGCTACTGACCGTCGGCTTTCGCGGTCCAGTCGAGCGAGCCGAGGGAGCCACCCTTGATGTCCGTGCCGACTCCGTCCGTCTTCACGGCGTCGAAGTGCACGGAGGCCGAACGGGCGGCGGTGATCCCGAGCAGCGGCCGACCGTCGGGGTGCGCGTCACGGTAGCCCGTGCTGAGGCTGATGAAGGCTCCCCAACCGCTCGCCCGCAGTACCTTCGAGGTGGTCGATGTCGGGGTGGCTCGGTTGACTCGCCACTCCTTGAGCTTCCCGTCGGCCTTGGCACCGATCAGCACGTCCACGACGGCGCTGCCCGTTCTGCCGCTGCGCTCTTTGATGGTCGCCGCGCTGAAGGCTCGGCCATTGCTGACTTGAACGTCCCCATGCGAGCATATATCGATGAGCGCAAAACTCTTGCGTCGCAACAGATCCCGCTTACTGCTGACCATGGCGGCGGCTGCCATGGTCATCGCTTCTCTGGGTCTCGCCACACCGGCATCGGCTGCGGTTCCCGACGGCCACACCTGTTGGTACACCTCGCCGGACAGTCCACCGAGCAAGACTGACTCCAAGACCGTCAACTACACCGCGATAGTCCAGTGTGACGGCCCCGTGCGTCGCATCGACCTCACCGTCGAGCTGCTCTACCACGGCCTGATCGGCGGCCCCGGCCAGACCGTGAACGGCCGCACAGAGGTGTGGCAGAACTCGACCCTGACCCCACTGTTCGGTCTCGGCGTCGCCAACCCAGGGACGCTCTGTGAGTCGGGCTACTACTCCGGACGAGCAACCGCCACAGTCCAATACCTGTCGGGATCTCCGGAGTTCATCACCCGAACGACAGGGTCTCAGCCCGTATCCCTGACCTGTCCGCCACCGGACATCACCGTGCCTCCGCCGAGCGGAACGGTGACGGTCACCAACCCGGGCACCCAGAGCCATCTCAAGTCGGACACCGTGTCGCTGCAGATGCAAGCCACCGGCGGAAGCGGTTCGTACACCTGGTCGGCGACCGGCCTGCCTCCTGGGGTGGGTATCTCCCCCTCGACCGGCCTGATCAGCGGCTTTCTCAGCAACATCGGCAGCTACACCGTCACAGTCACGGCCGTCGGAGGCGGACAGGGGAGTACCACCTTCAGTTGGAGCGTGAGAAAGGAAACCGCCTGCCCGCGCTGCTGAGGCTCCCCCGGTAGCTCAGAGGCTGGGTTTCCCGGGTGCTCGGTGATGTCGGAGACCCCCAACTGCCTGGGCGCGGCGCATCGACAGTGGATTGTCGATGGCGTCGGTGCCGGAGGAGTCGGCGTGGCCTGCCACCGTCACCACTGCGGCGGGGGAGGCGTCGATGAGCTTCGCCGTACGGGCCATGACCGACCTGGCTACGGAGGTGAGGGTGGCCTTGTCCACCGCGAACAGCACATCGGCGGAGAGGTTGACCTGCAGGTCCCTGCCGTCGTCGACGCGGTCGACACCTACGGCCGGTCGCCCTGGACTGAAGGAGGGTTTCCGGCGCGGAGGCTCGCCATGTTCGCGATCGTCCCGTTGTCGAACCAGAGGATCTCGGTGTAGATGCCGGTCAGCGGGCGGGAGTCGAAGTAGGCGAAGCGGCTGCCGCCGGTCGAGAAGTCGCCAGCCTGTTCGACCGGGCCGAAAACGGCAGCCAGATCGGCGGCTGCGGCGTCGAAGTCGTACACCTGGAAACCGAGGTGGTGGAAGCCACCGGCCGGTCGTTCGTCGAGGAACTCGGTGTAGAGGTTGGGATCCCCCTCGGGGCGGGGGCTGATGACTTCGATGTTGACGTCGCCGATGTAGCCCAGAGCCATGTCGACACGCAGGTCGATTGGCTCACCGCGCAGCGTCGTCGCCAGCAGCGGCGCGTTCTCGAGAATCCAGAACCCGGCGGGGCCGTAGACCTTCTCCAACTCGGCGCACTTGGCATGCAGGTCGGGTGCGACCACACACCACTGGAAGAAACCCTGGGCCAGTTGGTTGGTTGCCGGGCGAGCCAGGTCGAACACGGTCAGTTTCTCGATGGTCTCCGGCATCGGGGCCTCCTCGGGGACGGGGTGCTGCGAGTCATGATCGAAGCTAGGCGGGAAGCCGCCGACCGTCCGGTCTAAAGTTGCGGTCATCTGCGGCAGATGTTGAGGTGTGTCATCGAACTGGGAGAGGAATTCCGGCGGCTGACCCGCGTGCACTTCGATAGTCGCCGGGCGGGCTGGCGATCGCTGGACCTCGAACTCCTGTCGGTCGACGCCGAGGCCGAGCGGGTCGAGCTGCCGGCGATCGACGCCCAGCTGATCGACCTGCAGATCCACGGAACCCGGCTGGTCTCCAGCCGCCGCAGGAGCGGCTGGGCGACGGGCCTGCTGGGTCCCGGATCGCTGTCCACGACGGCGCCCGGCGCGACCAGCAGCCTGCGCTGGGTTTCACCGACCGGCGACGACCACGTCACCCAGATCCGGCTGCTGATCCCCGCGCCGACCATGACCCGGGTCGCAAGCGAGGCGTTCGGCGGCAGCGCCAGCCGGTTCCGCCCGCCGGACGGGCTGGCGTTCGACGACGACGTGCTGCGCGCCCTGCTGACCCGCCTGCACCGGGCCGCCCGGGCCGGGGTTTCCGAACTGTACGCGGCCACGGCCGCCGAATTCATCGCGGTCCACCTGCTGACCAACCACGGCACCGCACCCGCCCCGCCCCGGCCGGCGCGCGACGACGCCCGGGT
>NZ_SISL01000433.1:0-5000 GCF_004307965.1 Verrucosispora sp. SN26_14.1
GTGCCCGCCCCTCGCGCGCCCCGACCCACCGGCTCCGGCGGTACGCCCCGAACCGGCCCTCCGTCGCCCGTCGCCGGTGCTCCGCGCAGCCGCCCGGTAGGCAGCCCGCCCCGTTTCGACCTCTTCGTGCCCGATCCGCCGCGTCCCGGCCCCCGCCCACCCACGGTCGCCTCACCCGGCACCTCTCGCCCCTCCGTGGCCGCCCCGCGTGGGACCGCGCACCCGGACGTGGACGCCGTGCCGGGGACGCTGTTCTCACCGACTGCCGCACCGCGCCGGCCGCGTCCGTGGGCACACCTTCCCGTCGACACCCCGCCGCCGGGTCCGGGCGTACCGCCGCCGGGCGTGCCACGGCCGGGTCCGGGCGTTCCACCGCCGGGGCGGGCGTACCCGACCGACCTGGACGGGCCGATCCCGCCGGATGTGGAGGGTCGGGCCCCGGTCGGCGCCGGTGCCCGCGTCCGGACCCGTCGCGTGGAACGGGTCGAGCGGCCCGGCCGTCGCCCGTGGTCGCTGCCGCTGGCCGTGGTGCTGGTGCTGGTCGGTGTCTTCGCCACCGGGGCCGGGTTGGGGCGGACCGCCGGTTCCCCGCTGGGCTGGGCCGCGACCGGCGGCGATCAGACGTCGGCCTCGGCACCCGTGGCGCGGACCGCGGCCCGACCGGTGAGCCTCTCGGTGCCCTCGATCGACGTCTCCGCCCCGGTGAAGCCGGTCGGCGACGCACCGGACGGCACGATCGGGGTGCCGCCGCTGAGCCGACACCAGGAGACCGGCTGGTACGACCGGGGGCCGGTCCCCGGCGACCCCGGCCCGGCGGTGATCGTCGGGCACGTGGACACCAAGAGCGGCCCCTCGGTCTTCTACGACCTGGGCAGGCTCCGGGTGGGCGACACGGTCGAGGTGAATCGGGAGGACGGCTCGGTGGCGGTCTTCACCGTGGACTCCGTCGAGCGCTTCCCCAAGGACCAGTTGCCGGCCGACCGCGTCTACGGTCACGACGGTCCACCGACTCTGCGGCTGATCACCTGCGGCGGCGAGTGGCTCGGTGGGCCGGACGGCTACGCCGACAACGTGATCGCCTTCGCCAGCCTCACCACCACCCGCCCCGCCTGACCACTGTGCCGGCGTCGTCGTCGGCGCGGCCCGACCCGGCCTCGCTCTCCCTCGGTGCCACGCGCCAGATAGCGGGCGGCTGCGGTCAGGGAACCTGCTGGACGACCTCGAACTCAAGGAGGCTGGCGCCGGAGGCGACCGGGGGACGCTGCTCGGCACCGGGCGGGGCGGCGTGGGCGGCACGGGCGGGACCGTTGGCCCAGTCTTGGTACGCCTGCTCGGTCTCCCACCGCGTGTACACGAAGTAGCGGCTCTCGCCGGCCACCGGGCGCAGCAGCTCGAAGCCGAGGAAACCGGGGGAGTTCTCCACGGCGCGGGCGCGGGCGGCGAAGCGCTTCTCCAGTTCCTCGCCGGCACCGGGTGGGACGTCGATCGCGTTGATCTTCACTACTGCCATGTCTCCACCCTAGACCTGGATGAGCGCAGCAGATCTTGGTACTCGGATGCCCCACGAGGGGCTGTCGCGTACCAGGATCGGCGGGAGAGGTCGCGGGGCGGTGGGGGAGGTCAGAAGGACTCGACCGTCGGGACGAGGTCGACGTCGACCACGATCGGCGCGTGGTCGGAGGGACCCTTGCCCTTGCGGGCCTCCCGGTCCACGTACGCGGAGCGGACCGCACGGGCCACCGGCGCCGAGGCGTACACCAGGTCGATTCGCATGCCCTTGTTCTGGTGGAACATCCCGGCCCGGTAGTCCCAGTAGGTGTACGGGTGCGGCCCCTTCATCGGGGTCGGCACGACGTCGGTGAGACCGAGGTCCCGCAGCGCCGCCAGCGCGGCCCGCTCGGCGGGCGTGACGTGGGTGGAGGTCGCGAACAGGGCCGGGTCCCACACGTCCTCGTCGGTCGGGGCCACGTTGAAGTCGCCGCAGACCGCCAGCGCCGGCCCGCCGGTGAGTTCCGCGTCCAGCGCGTCCCGCAGCGCCGCCAGCCAGGCCAGCTTGTACGCGTAGTGCGGATCGTCGGTGGCGCGGCCGTTCGGCACGTACACCGACCAGACCCGCAGCCCGTCGCAGGTGGCGGCGACGGCGCGGGCCTCCGGGTCGGGGAACCCCGGTTCGCCGGGGAATCCGACCGTGACGTCGGCCAGCCCGACCCGGGACAGCACGGCCACGCCGTTCCACCGTCCGTCGCTGTGGCTGGCCACGGTGTAACCGAGTTCGCCCACCTCGGCGACGGGGAACGCGCCGTCGGGGCACTTGGTCTCCTGAAGGCAGACCACGTCCGGCCCGGTGCCGGCCAGCCAGTCCAGCAGTCGGGGCAGGCGGGCCTTCACCGAGTTGACGTTCCAGGTCGCCAGGCGCATGGTGCCAGCCTGCCGTATCCCGGCCCGGCCTGCCCGGTGTCGCCCGAGCCCGGCGGGTCGCGACGGGCGGTGTGCGGAGGCGATCTGTTAGGAGGGGACCCCTGCTATGCACGAGGCGTTAATAAGGTGCCCTTCCTTACACCTCCGGCGGGCGGGTCTGCTCGGCGAGGAAGCGTTCCAGTTCGGCGCCGAGTTCCTCCGCCGTGGGCAGCGGACCGTTCTCGGCGGCCAGCAGGTTCCGCTCACCCTTGCCCCGGGCGTACGCGTCGTACTGCTCCTCCAGGGCCTGCACCAACGCACTGGCCTCGTCGTTCTGCGCGACCTGCCGGTCGATCTCGACCCGGACCACCTCGGCGGCCGAGTGCAGCCCGTCGCGGGGCAGCAGCAGCCCGGTGCTGCGCGACACCGACGCCAGCAGCACCTCGGCGGCGGCCGGGTACTCGGCCTGTGCCACGTAGTGCGGCACGTGGGCGGCGAAGCCCAGCGCGTCGCGGCCCGCCTCACCGAGGCGGAACTCCAGCAGGTGCCCCACACTGCCGGGAACCTGCACCCGTTGCAGCCAGGGCTCGTAGCCGGCGATCAGGTCACGCCGGGTGGCGTGCGCGGTCACGCCGGTCGGACGGGTGTGCGGCACCGCCATCGGGATCGCGTTGAGCCCGACGGTGAGCCGGACGTCCAGCCGCTCACCCAGGCCCGCCACGGCGGCCACGAACCGCTCCCACTGCAGGTCCGGCTCGGGGCCGGTGAGCAGGAGGAACGGGGTTTCGTCGTCGTCGCGCAGCAGGTGCAGCTCCAACGCCGGGGCGTCGTAGCTCTCCCAGTGGTCCTCGACGAAGGTCATCACCGGTCGCCGGGAGCGGTAGTCGAACATCTGGTCGAGGTCGAACCGGGCGATCGGGCGGGCGTCCAGCGAGGTGAGCAACTGCTCGCGGGCCAGCCGGCTCGCGTTACCGGCGTCGACGAAGCCGGTGAGCGCCTGGATCAGGACCGGTTGGCCGAGGTCGGGCAGATCGTCGGTGAGTTCGTAGAGCTCGTGTGGGTCGAGCACCGGTGCGGCCTCCCTGGTGTGCGCGTCACGGGTCGCCGGGTTGGCGGCGTCCCGATCGCCAGAACGTACCCGTCATCCTGATGCATTCCTGTTGCGGCGGGCCGCTCGGCCCGGCATCGGTGTAGCAACAACCGGCGGGGGTACCGCGTTGCCGTCACGAGGTACACATGGATGAAAGTCACCGAAGGGAGAGCGATGAGCGATTCCGTCCCCGCCGACGGTCAGCCCGTCACCCCGGCGCCAGCCGGGCCGGCGTCCGCGGGCGAGGCCGTCGAGGCCCCGCCGGCCACGCTCTGGGACCGCATGCGCCAGGATCCGCAGTACGCGCCGGAGCACCTCGCCATCGAGGCGGTGCGCCGGCTCGGGCCGGAGGCGGCGCGGTGGGCCCGGCAGGCCCGCGCCGACCATCCGCGCCTCACCGAGGAGGCCCTGGCAGAGAAGGCGGTACGCCGCTTCGTCAACCGGGCGCGGCTCTCCGGTGCGGTCTCCGGTGCCGCCGGGCTGCCCGGCGCGGTGATCGACGTGGGGGTGCTGGCCTGGACCCAGGCGCGGATGGTGCTGCACATCGCCGCCGCGTACGGGGTGGACCCGACACATCCCGACCGTGCCGCCGACCTGCTGGTGCTGCAGAAGGTGCACAAGGTGGCGGCGAGTGCCCGGCTGGCACTGGGAGTGGCGGCCGGACGGGAACGGGCCGGTGCGTTGTTCGGCGGTGGTGGCGGGCAGCAGGCCCTGAGCCGGGTGATGCTGCGGCTGGGCGTACGGCTGGCCCAGATGGCCGGCGTACGTGCCGCGAAACGGCTCTTCGCCAAGGTGGTGCCCGGCGCTGCGGTCGTCCTCGGCACCTGGGCCAACTCCTCTGCCACCAAGGGGCTCGCCGAACGCTCGCGGGCCCTCTACCGCCGACCCGACGGCCCACCCATCCCGGCACCCCGTATCTCTCCCGAGTAGTCCGGCGGGCGAGCCGCCGACGGTCAGTCCGCGTAGCCGGAGGAACGCCACGTCACCTCGGCGAGGCGGGACTGGCCGTCGGTGTCGGGGTGGAAGTAGTCCAACCGGTTGACCAGATCCAGGTCGAAGCGGACCCGGTGCACCGCCCCACCGTCGTGGCGGCACCGGGAGCCGTACGCCCGGCAGGCCGCGCGGAGCTGGCTGTTGTAGGCGTCGATCCGCTCCCGGAACTCCGCCCGGCGGGCCCGGTCGGCGGGGGCGTCCGAGGTCGCGTCGGCCAGCAGCGCCGGGCAGACACCCCGCCGCCAGGCGCGGGCCGCCCGCGAGTCGTCGTGGCCGACCTCCCAGAGGCGGTACAGGTCCGGGATGCTGACGACCAGCACCCGCGCCTTCGGGCGGCCCTCGCGCAGCACCCGCAGCCCCCGGTCCACCTCGGCCCGGAACTCGGTCACCGGGGTCATCGCGTCGATCGTGCCCCGGCAGGCGTCGTTGGCGCCGATCAGCACCGTCACGTAGTCGGCGCGGTCGCGTACCGCCCGCTCGGCCTGCCCGGTGGGCCGTCGGTCGAGGCGGCCACCACGGT
>NZ_SISL01000434.1:0-4988 GCF_004307965.1 Verrucosispora sp. SN26_14.1
GGGCGGCGCTGCGCGGGCCGTGGGGCCGGATGGGGGAGCGGGAACGCGCCGAGGTGCTGCGTCGGGTCGCCGACGAGCTGGAACGCCGCTTCGACGATCTGGTCACCGCCGAGGTAGCCGACACCGGCAAGGCCATCTCACAGGCCCGCACCCTGGACATCCCGCGTGGCGCGGCCAACTTCCGGGCGTTCGCCGAGATCGTGGCGACCGCGCCGACCGAGTCGTTCACCACGGTCACCCCGACCGGTGGGCGGGCGCTCAACTACGCGGTCCGCAAGCCGGTCGGCGTGGTCGCGGTGATCGTGCCGTGGAACCTGCCGCTGCTGCTGCTCACCTGGAAGGTCGCACCGGCACTGGCCTGCGGCAACGCGGTGGTGGTCAAGCCCAGCGAGGAGACGCCCGCCTCGGCCACGCTGCTCGCCGAGGTGATGGCGGCGGCCGGTGTGCCCGACGGCGTGTTCAACCTGGTGCACGGCTTCGGTCCCGGTTCCGCCGGGGAGTTCCTCACCCGGCACGCGGGCGTCGACGCGATCACCTTCACCGGGGAGTCCGCCACCGGCAGCGCCATCATGCGCGCCGCCGCCGACGGCGTGAAGGCGGTCAGCTTCGAGCTCGGCGGCAAGAACGCCGGGCTGGTCTTCGCCGACGCCGACCTGGACGCGGCGGTCGCCGGCTCGGTCCGGTCCAGCTTCACCAACGGCGGCCAGGTGTGCCTCTGCACCGAGCGGATCCTCGTGCAGCGGCCGGTGTTCGAGGAGTTCACCGAGCGGCTGGCCGCGCGCGCCGCCGAGCTGGCGTACGGCTGGCCGGCCGACGAGGCGACGGTGAACATGCCGCTGATCTCGCACATCCACCGGGACAAGGTGCTCGGTCACTACGACCTGGCCCGCGCCGAGGGCGCACAGGTGCTGGCCGGCGGCGGGACGCCGCAGTTCGGCGACGCCCGCGACGGTGGCGCGTACGTGCAGCCGACCGTGTTGACCGGCCTCGGCCCGGACGCCCGCACCAACCGTGAGGAGATCTTCGGACCGGTGGTGCACGTGGCGCCCTTCGACACCGAGGACGAGGCGTACGAGCTGGCCAACGGCACCGAGTACGGCCTGGCGGCGACCGTGTGGACCCGGGACGTGGGCCGGGCGCACCGGGCCGGCGCCCGACTGGACACCGGCATCGTCTGGGTCAACACGTGGTTCCTGCGCGACCTGCGTACCCCGTTCGGCGGGGTGAAGGCGTCCGGCATCGGTCGCGAGGGCGGCGTGCACTCGCTCGACTTCTACTCCGAGCTCACCAACGTCTGCGTGGATCTCTCATGACCGTTGACTTCGATGCTGTCGGCCGGGAACTGATCGAGGCTCGGGAGAGTGGGAAGCCGTGCCCGCCGCTGCGCGGGAGGCTGCTGCCCGAAGGGGACGTCGAGGCGGCGTACCGGGTGCAGCAGATCCAGGTCCGCGAGTGGCTGGCGTCCGGTCAGCGCCGGGTGGGGGCGAAGGTCGGGCTGACCTCCCGGGCGGTCCAGGAGGCTTTCGGCGTGTACGAGCCGGACTTCGGTGTGCTCACCGACGTCATGGCGGTGCCCGACGGGGCCGAGATCGCCCTGGACCGGCTGCTCCAGCCCCGCGTCGAAGCGGAGATCGCCTTCGTGCTCGGCGCCGACCTGCCCGACGCCCGGATCACCACCGTGGACGTGCTGCGCGCCGTCGACCACCTGCTGCCGGCCATCGAGGTCGTCGACTCGCGGGTGGCCGGGTGGGACATCTCCATCGTGGACACGGTCGCGGACAACGCCTCCAGCGGACTGTTCGTGCTCGGCACCTCGCCGCGCCGGGTCGGCGACGTGGACCTGCGGCTGGCCGGGATGGTGCTGGAGCACGCCGGGGAGCCGGTGTCGGTCGGTGCCGGGGCGGCCTGCCTCGGCAACCCGCTGCACGCGCTGGCCTGGCTGGCCGGCACCCTGGCCCGCGCCGGTGACCCGCTGTGCGCCGGGGACGTGGTGCTCTCCGGTGCGCTCGGGCCGATGGTGCCGGTGACGGCCGGTGCGACGTACGAGGCACGTATCTCCGGGCTCGGTTCGGTCCGGGCCTGCTTCGCGAAGGAGGCGTCCTGATGGCCGGAGTGGCGGTGATCGGGTCCGGCAACATCGGCACCGATCTGATGATCAAGGTGCTCCGCTCTGGCGGTGACGCCGACGGTGGCCTGCGGATGGTGGCGATGGCCGGCATCGACCCGACCTCCGACGGCCTGGCCCGCGCCCGCCGCCTCGGCGTGTCCACCACCGCCGAGGGCGTGGACGGCCTGGTCGCGATGCCCGAGTTCGCCGACGTCGACCTGGTCTTCGACGCCACGTCGGCCGGCGCGCACCGGCACAACGACGCCGTGCTGCGCCGCCACGGGCGCACGGTGGTCGACCTGACCCCGGCTGCCATCGGCCCGTACGTGGTGCCGCCGGTCAACCTCGACGAGCACCTGCACGAGACGAACCTGAACATGGTGACCTGCGGTGGACAGGCGACCGTGCCGATCGTGGCGGCGGTCCGCCGGGTCACCCCGGTGGCGTACGGCGAGATCGTCGCCTCGATCGCCTCGCGGTCGGCCGGTCCGGGCACCCGGGCCAACATCGACGAGTTCACCGAGACCACCGCGCGCGCCATCGAGGTGGTCGGCGGCGCGGAACGCGGCAAGGCGATCATCGTGCTGAACCCGGCCGAGCCGCCGCTGCTGATGCGCGACACCGTCTACTGCCTCTGCCCGGACCCGGACGCCGACCGGGCCGCCATCGCCGAGTCGGTCGCCGCGATGGTCGCCGAGGTGCAGGAGTACGTCCCGGGCTACCGGCTCAAGCAGGACGTGCAGTTCGACCGGGTGGACGGGTACGTGCCGACGCTGGGCCGGCAGCTCACCGGCGTACAGGTGACGGTCTTCCTGGAGGTCGCCGGTGCCGGGCACTACCTGCCCGCGTACGCCGGGAACCTGGACATCATGACCTCGGCCGCGCTGCGGACCGCGCAGCGCCTGGTCGCCCTGCGCGCCGAGGGGGTGCGGACGTGAGTACTGACGACGGGACGGTCGTGGAGGGCGGTCCGATGACCGAACTGTACATCCAGGACGTGACGTTGCGCGACGGCATGCACGCCGTCGCCCACCGGTACACCGTCGACCAGGTCCGCACCATCGCCGCCGCGCTGGACGCCGCCGGGGTGGCCGCGATCGAGGTGGCGCACGGCGACGGTCTCGCCGGTTCCAGCGTCAACTACGGCCACGGCGCGGCCAGCGACGCCGACTGGATCGCGGCGGCGGCCGAGGTGATGACCACCGCCAAGCTGACCACCCTGCTGCTGCCCGGCATCGGCACCATCGCCGACCTCAAGGCGGCGCGTGCGCTCGGTGTGACCAGCGTCCGGATCGCCACCCACTGCACCGAGGCCGACATCTCCGCCCAGCACATCTCGTGGGCGCGCGAGAACGGCATGGACGTCTCCGGCTTCCTGATGATGTCGCACATGAACGACCCGGCCGGGCTGGCCGCCCAGGCCAGACTGATGGAGTCGTACGGGGCGCACTGCGTCTACGTCACCGACTCCGGCGGCCGGTTGCTGACATCCGACGTGGCGCAACGCGTCGACGCGTACCGGCAGGTGTTGGAGCCGACCACGCAGATCGGCATCCACGCCCACCACAACCTCTCGCTGGGAGTGGCCAACAGCGTGGCCGCCGTCGAGCACGGGCGCGTCGTCGGCGCCGACGCGGTCGGCCCGGACGCCCCGCACGGGCGGACCGTCCGGGTGGACGCCTCGCTCGCCGGAATGGGCGCCGGGGCCGGCAACGCGCCGCTGGAGGTCTTCGTCGCGGTCGCCGAACTGCACGGCTGGGAGCACGGCTGCGACGTCTTCGCGCTGATGGACGCCGCCGACGACATCGTCCGCCCGCTCCAGGACCGGCCCGTCCAGGTGGACCGGGAAACCCTCTCCCTCGGCTACGCCGGGGTCTACTCAAGCTTCCTCCGGCACGCCGAACGGGCCTCCGCCCGGTACGGCGTGGACGTCCGCTCCATCCTGGTCGAACTCGGCCGACGGCGGATGGTCGGCGGGCAGGAGGACATGATCGTCGACGTGGCGCTGGACCTCGCCGGGCAGGAGAGAACATGATCGGGCCGGACATCGCGCAGATCGCGGCGACACTGGACCGGGCGGCCGACACGGCCACCGCCGTACCGCAGCTCGCCGCCGAGACCGGACTCGACGTCGACACCGCGTACGCGGTGCAGGCCGCTCTCGTGCAACGCCGGCTCGACCGTGGCGAGCGGCTGGTCGGGCTGAAGATGGGACTGACCAGCAAGGCCAAGATGGCCCAGGTCGGGGTGGACGAGGTGATCTGGGGTCGACTCACCGACACCATGCGGATCCCCGACGGCGGCACGGTCGACGTGACCGGCTTCATCCACCCCCGGGTCGAACCCGAGGTGGCGTTCCTGCTGGACCGGCTGCCCGAACCCGGCGAGCCGGTCGGCGACTTCACCGACGCGGTCCGCGCCGTCGCCCCGGCGATCGAGCTGATCGACAGCCGGTACGCGAACTTCACCTTCTCCCTGCCGGACGTCATCGCCGACAACACCTCGGCCGGCGCGTTCGTGATCGGCCCCTGGTCACCCGTGCCCGACGGGCTGGAGAACCTCGGCGTACTGCTGGAGGTCGACGGACGAGTCGCCCAGGTCGGCTCGACGGCGGCCATCCTCGGCGACCCGCGCCGGGCCCTGGACGAGGGCATCCGGCTGGCCGGGCGGCACGGCGTACGGCTGCGGGAGGGGTGGGTGTTCCTGGCGGGGGCGGCTACGGCGGCGGTGCCGTTGCGGGCGGGGGTGCGGGTGCGGGCTGTGGTGGAGAAGCTTGGTGGGGCTTCGGTTCGGGCTGGTTCTTGATGTCTGTGCTTGTGCGTGGGTGCGTGGTGGGGGTTCCGGGCAGCCCGACCGGCTCCGGGCGGTCAGGCTTGATCCC
>NZ_SISL01000435.1:0-4977 GCF_004307965.1 Verrucosispora sp. SN26_14.1
TCGGCGCGGGCCTGGGCGGCGGTGCGCACCGCGCCGGCCGGCACGATCGCGGCGACCGGACGGGGATCGCCGTCGCGGGTGATCACGGTGACGGTGTCGGTCAGCTCCGCCATGGCGACGAGCTGACTCAGCCGGGTGCGCGCCTCGCGCAGCGGCAGCGAGCGTGGCGGGACGGTGCCTGGGGTGAGGGCGGGGACAGCCATGAATACATGGTGCGTGCGGGGTACGACACTTTCCGCGACCGTCCATCAGGGACCGTGCCCGTCGGGCCACCACCGAACCCTGGACATCTACAGTAAACAATCTTAATAATTATGCATCCGTCGTTCGACGGCCCTCGTCCCCCGGGAGGTCCGGATGCGTCGCCCCACCCGACATCTACTGCTCACCGCCGTCGCGGCCCTGGCCACCATCGCCGCCACCACGCTGGTGGCGGCCACCCCGGCACAGGCCGCCGGTCCCACCGCCAGCTTCGTGAAGACCGCCGACTGGGGCACCGGCTGGGAGGGCAGGTACACCGTCACCAACGGCGGCAGCAGCACGATCACCTCCTGGCAGGTCGCCTTCACGCTGCCCGCCGGGACGGCCCTGGGCTCCTTCTGGGACGCCACCGTCAGCAGCGTCGGCCAGCGGCACACCTTCACCAACCGGTCGTGGAACGGCACCCTCGCCCCGGGCGCCTCGGCCTCCTTCGGCTTCCTGGCCACCGGCCCGGGATCCCCCACCGACTGCCGGGTCAACGGCGCCTCCTGCGGCGGCGGCACACCGACCACCCCGCCACCCACCACCGCGCCACCCACCACACCGCCGCCCACCACGACACCGCCCAGCACCCCGCCACCGACCACCGTGCCCCCCACCACGCCGCCCCCGACGACGCCGCCCACCGGCGGGCTGCCCCGACGGGCCCTGATCGGCTACCTGCACGCCAGCTTCGCCAACGGCTCCGGCTACCTGCGGATGGCCGACGTACCGGCCGACTGGGACGTCATCAACCTCGCCTTCGGTGAGCCCACCACGGTCACCTCCGGCGACATCCGGTTCCAGCTCTGCCCGGTCGCCGAGTGCCCGGGGGTGGAGAGCGAAGCCGAATTCACCGCCGCGATCCGCGCCAAGCAGCAGCAGGGCAAGAAGGTGCTGCTCTCCATCGGCGGGCAGAACGGACAGGTCCAGCTCACCACGACCACCGCCCGGGACACCTTCGTCCGCTCGGTGTCGGCGATCGTCGACCGGTACGGCCTCGACGGGCTGGACATCGACTTCGAGGGCCACTCCCTGTACCTGAACCCCGGCGACACCGACTTCCGCAACCCGACCACCCCGGTCGTGGTGAACCTGATCTCGGCGATACGTACGCTCACGCAGCGCTACGGGCCTGGCTTCCTGCTCACGATGGCCCCGGAGACGTTCTTCGTCCAGCTCGGTCACCAGTTCTACGGGCCGGGACCGTGGGGCGGCCAGGACCCGCGCGCCGGGTCGTACCTGCCGGTGATCCACGCGCTGCGGGACCACCTGACCGTGCTGCACGTGCAGAACTACAACTCCGGCCCGATCGTCGGGCTGGACGGCCAGTACCACACCATGGGCGGGGCCGACTTCCACATCGCGATGACCGACATGCTGCTCGCCGGCTTCCCGGTGGCCGGCAACCCGGACCGCGTCTTCCCCGCGCTGCGGGAGGACCAGGTCGCCTTCGGCGCACCGTCGTCGGTCAGCGCCGGCAACGGCTACGTCGCCCCGGCCGGTGTGCAGGCGGCCGTCACCTGCCTGGTCCGGGGGCAGAACTGCGGCGGCTACACGCCCCGCAGCGGCACCAACCCGAACTTCCGTGGCCTGATGACGTGGTCGATCAACTGGGACCGCTTCTACCAGTGGGAGTTCGGCCGCACCCACGGCCCGTTCCTCAAGGCCCTGTCCTGATCCACGGCACACACGGTGGTGGCCCCGAGCGCCGTTGCTCGGGGCCACCACCGGCCCTGGGGCCGGGCCGACACTCAGCGAGTCGGGCGGTCCCGGCGGGACGGGAACTGGGCGCCGGGCCGGGCCAGGCTCGACCGGGCCCGCAGTCCGACCGGGTCGGGAGCGGTGACGGCGGCCGGCGCCGGCGCGGCCACGGCCGGGTCGCGCAGGGAGTCCAGGTACGCCATCGCCGCCCGGTCCTCCTCGGTCGGCGCGGCGAGCAGGGCGTACACCAGGCCCACCACGCCGAAGATGACCAGCAGGACGATCGGCAGGAGCATGGTGCTGACCGTGGCCCCGGCGATGTCGGTCCGCTGGTCGTGCAGGTGCACCGACATGGCGCTCATCCCGGTGAAGTGCATGCCGTTGACCGCCACGCCCATCACCAGCGCCGAGCCGAAGATCGCCAGCCCGCGACGGACGGTCACCGCGAGCCAGAGCGCCACGGTGGCGGCAACCACCGCGATCACGATGGACGCCACCACGCGCAGCGTGTCGTAACCGATCTGGCCGTCCAGTCGCATCGCGGCCATGCCGGTGTAGTGCATCGCCGCCACACCGAGACCGGTGAACAGGCCGCCGGCCAGGATGCGTACCGCCGACAGCCGGCCGGTGCCCACGATGGCCAGGCCGATGCCGACCGCGATCACCGCCAGCAGCGCGCTGACGACGGTGATCGGCACGTCGTACCGGATCCGCGAGCCGGTCACCGCGAAGCCGAGCATCGCCATGAAGTGCATCGTCCAGATCGCGGTGCCGCCGAGCGCCCACGCCGCGAGCGTCCCCCACCAGATCTTCTGCCCGGTGGACTGCGCGATCCGGATCCGGCCCGCGAAGATCAGGCCGAGGATGGAACCCAGCACCGACAGCGCGTAACTGATCGCCGGCGTGATCCATCCGTATTCAAAATGATTGATTTCCGCCACAACGGGCTCCCCCCAGAGCTGCTACCAGCGCGTAGCGACGCGCCGAAGACATGATCGGGGAGCACCCGAGTAGGCACAATAGGCGTTCGGAGGCACTTCACGCCGTGTTGTCACGATTACTCAGCGATGCGTCGGTTTCCGAGCGACATCCTCACGCCGGCGAATGGTAGGACAGCACTCCCCGGTTGACGGCGGCGATCGCCTGCCGGGCCGTGGCCCGCAGCTCGGTCGAGGCCCCACCCGAGTCGGCAAGCTGCCCGAGGAGGTCCACCACCTGACGGGCCCACCGGACGAAATCACCGGCCGGCATCTCGCCGTCGAACTCGTGCCCGCTGGCCAGCACCTTCGCCAGCGCCTCACCCCGCGCCCAGCGGTAGACCGGCCAGGCGAAACCCAGATCGGGCTCCCGGGTGACGGTCAGGCCCCGCGCCGCCTCGTCCGCCTCGATCTCGCTCCACAGCTTCAACGTGGCGTCGACCGACTCGGCGACCCCGCCACGCGGCAGCGACGCCCGCTCGTCGACGTCCCGGCGCGCCTCGAAGACCACCACCGAGACCGCCGCCGCCAGCTCGGCCGGGGACAACCCGTCCCAGACCCCGCGCCGCAGGCACTCCGCCACCAGCAGGTCGGCCTCCGTCCAGATCCGCCCCAGCATCCGCCCGGCGTCGGTCACCGCGCCCTCGGCGGTCAGGTAGCCCCGCGCGGTGAGCAGGGCCACGATCCGGTCGAACGTACGCGCCAACGACCCCGTCCGCCCGGAGACCCGCTGCCGCAGCTCCTCGGTGTCCCGCTCCAGCCGCCGCCGACGCTCCGCCCAGCGGGCGTGCTCCTCCCGCTCCGGGCAGGCGTGGCAGGGATGCCGCCGCATCTCGGTGCGGAGCTGGGTCAGCCGGTGGTCCTCCCCCGACTGCCGGCCGCGTGCGCCCCGACGGGAGTGCCGGTCCAGCCCGGTGCCGCTGACCTGCGCCGCCAGGTCACGCCGGGCGGCCGGATTGCGGTGGTTGAAGTGCTTGGGCACCCGGATGCGCGCCAGCACCTCGGCCGGGGTGGTGAAGTCGCCGGGGCTGATCCGACCCGCCCACCGGTCCTGCGTGAGCACCAGCGGCCGGGGCTCACTGAACCCGCCGGCCGCCGGATCGAGCACCACGGCCAGACCGGCCCGGCGCCCCGACGGCACCCGGATCACGTCACCCACCCGCAGGCGCTCCAGCGCCGCCACCGCCGCCGCCCGGCGTTGGCTCTGCCCTTGACGGGCGATGGCCCGCTCCCGGTCGGCGATGGCGACCCGCAGCGCGAAGTACTCGTCGAAGTCGCCGTGGTGACAGGCCGCCTCCGCGCCGTACGCCTCGATGGTCTCGGTGTTGCGCTGCACCTGCCGGGCCAGGCCGACCACCGACCGGTCCGCCTGGAACTGCGCGAACGACGACTCCAGCAGCTCGCGGGCGGGTGCCGCGCCGACGGTGCCGACCAGGTTGACCGACATGTTGTACGACGGCCGGAAGCTGGACCGCAGCGGATACGTCCGGGTGGAGGCCAACCCCGCCACGTGCCGCGGATCGGTCTCCGGGGACCACACCACCACGGCGTGCCCCTCGACGTCGATGCCCCGCCGGCCGGCCCGCCCGGTGAGCTGCGTGTACTCCCCCGGGGTCAGGTCGACGTGCGCCTCGCCGTTGTACTTGACCAGGCGTTCCAGCACCACGCAACGGGCCGGCATGTTGATGCCCAGCGCGAGCGTCTCGGTGGCGAAGACCGCCTTGACCAGCCCCCGGACGAACAGTTCCTCGACGACCTCCTTGAACGCCGGCAACATGCCGGCGTGGTGGGCGGCCAGCCCGCGCTCCAGGCCGTCGAGCCACTCCCAGTAGCCCAGCACCGACAGGTCCTCGCCCGGGATGGCGGTGATCCGGGACTCCACCACCCGGCGGATCTCCGAGCGCTCCTCGGGCGAGGTGAGCCGCAGCCCGGCCGCCAGACACTGCTGCACCGCCGCGTCGCACCCGGCGCGGCTGAAGATGAACAGGATCGCCGGCAACAGGCCCTCGCGGTCCAGCCGGTCGACGATGTCCGGCCGCAGCGGCCCCCGCCAGCG
>NZ_SISL01000436.1:0-4976 GCF_004307965.1 Verrucosispora sp. SN26_14.1
TTCGTCGGCAGCGTCAGCTGTGCATAAGAGACAGGGCGAGGCCGCGGACGACGGCGGCAGGCTCACCGCTGGGCAGCCGACCCACCTTCTCGATGGTGGCGATCGCGCCGACGGAGCCGTACTCGCCGTCGAGGCGGGGCACGGCGAGCAGCCTGCGGTCGCCGGCGGCGCGGGCCGCGTCGACCGCGGCCTGGGTGGTCGGGTCGAGGGTCACCGGGATGACCATGCCGGGCAGCAGTACCGCGTCGGTCAGTGGAAGTACCGGAAGAGTTGCCATCGAACACCTGCTATCGCATTGAGTTGAGCGTGTCTGACTCAAGTCGACGCGGGTCGGCGTTGTTCCACGGTGTGACCCAGCACACGAACCGACCTCGATCGGGTGCGGCACCGACACATCCGTACCGACGACGGGAACACCGGGTAATCGGGATTTACGCGCGGCGCAAAACGCGAGACGCGGCGGACAGGGGCTTTTGTTGCGCAATTGCGGGGCGATGAGTCAAACTTTGACCACACCCCGCCAGACACAGGGAGTAATCGACGATGGCGAGAAAAGTAATCACGGTGCTGACTGACGACCTCGACGGCGGAAAGGCCGATCGCACGGTCGAGTTCAGCCTGGATGGCGTGAGCTACACCATCGACGTCTCCGACGAGAACGCGGGAGTCCTGCGTAAGGCGCTGGATCCGTTTATCAATGCGGGCCGACGGCTCGGACGCGGCAGCGCCGACACCGGTCGCGGACCGCGTCGCGTCACCGCGGCGGCACCCGGAATGAACCGCGAGCAGAACCGCGCGATCCGGGAATGGGCGGTCGGCAACGGCTACAAGATTTCCGAGCGGGGTCGTATCCCGGTCGAGGTCGTCGAGGCGTACAAGAACCGCTGAACAGCGGCGTCGCCCCACAACGACGCGGGCCGTCCGGAACCTGGTTCCGGACGGCCCGCGTGTTGTTCCGGGTCAGTTGACCTGGATCCGCACCGCGTCGAAGGCGGGGGTCTGGTTGGCCCGCTCCGACATCGGGATACGGTGCGAGCCGTCGCCGGCCCAGACCGCGCACTGTGCGGTGCCGGACTCCGGCAGGCCCGGGATCTGGATGACCACGCTGTCCGGCTGGCGACCGCCGCCGCCGTCCTCGGTGGCCACGAAGAAGGCCGGTACCGGATCCGCCGCCGGCGCCTCGTTCGTGTTGTTCAGCATCCGGCAGGCGGTGTGGAAGTGGCCACGGGTCAGGCCCTCACCGTTGAGCAGCGAGCTCTCCAGGTAGTAGCCACCCTGACCGGCCGGGAGGAAGCGGTCCCGGACCAGGTTGCGGGTGCTGACCCGCAGGGCGAAGCCCTCGTTGCGGTTGATCTGCTGCGGGAACTCGGTGATCAGCAGCGACGGGTTGTTCGCGGCGGAGCCGACCTCACCGAAGGCGGTGCTGATGCAGCGGTTGCCGTTCTGGAAGCCGTCGTGCGGCTGGAGCTGGCTGTTGTTGCAGTTGTTGGCCAGCACGTCGAGGCCGTTGTTGCCTCCGCCGTTGTTGCCGCCGTTGTTGTTGCCCCCGCCGTTGTTCCCACCGTTGTTGGGGTTGTTGCCGCCGTTGTTCCCACCGTTGTTGTTGTTCACCGGCTGCACCTGGCAGGCGGCCAGACCGGCGAGGCCACGCGGCCGGGGGCCGAAGCGGTCGATGGAGATGGTGATCCGGTCGAGCGTGGCCCGCCGCTTGCTGGCCAGCGGGTCGAGGATCGCGTTGCGGATGAACGCCTGGCCCTTGTTGCCCTCGGCGGCCAGGCGCTGGTCGGCCTCGGTGATCTGGGTCTGGAGCAGGGCCAGGTTGCGGTCCACCTCGGCGCGGGCCCGGTCGGGCACCTGCGGCAGGCGGCTCACCACGTCGGGACAGGCCACGGCGAAGGAACCGGCGGGGGTCGCGCCACCGTTGCCGCTGCGGGTCTCCTGGCACTCCTCCACGGACTGCTGCCCGTCACCCCAGTGGTTGGTCACCCACCGGCCGTTCTGGAAGGTGCGGGTGGTGGTGGCGCCACGGGCGGTCGGCGCGGTCGCACCCGGGCTGGGCTCCACACACTCGGCCGAGATCGGGCGGGTCTGCTGCTTGTTCGGCCGTCGGTCACCGGCCGACGAGATCTGGGTAACGGCAACGACGCCACCGAAGACGGCGAGCGTGGCACCAACGGCCAGAAGTCGTTTGGTCCGCGTGTTACCTGAGGGTCTGCGTGACCGGGTGGACCTGCGCATCGAATTGCTCTCCTTCTCGATCCGGTACCTGACGCGTGACTCGACGGACCGAACGGAATCGTGGTGGCGCGTTCGACGGAGGCCGTTCGAACGCACCGGTGGTACGTCGACAGACGACGATGCCCTTTCCGCACCGCCTCCCGCGCCCCCGGCGCGGGTTGGGAGATCCTGTCCATTCCCGGTGAGGTACGGCCCCGCCGTGGCGGGAGTTCAAAAGAAGGTGGACTTTTTTTCGACGACCCGGGCCGTACGGCTCCTGGGCAGGTCAGACCTGGTGCAGATGGTCGTAGGCGAAACCGTCCACGAGTTCGTCGCGGCGCTGCCCGAGTCGCCGGATGTCGTCGAGCAGATCGGTGCGATCCACCACGGCGGGACTTTCGTTCTCCAGGGTGCGCAGACGCTCACCGACAGCGAGCGCGGACAGATCCTCGGCCAGTCGTGCGGGATCGACACCACAGGAGAATCGGTGCGTCCGCAGAATGACTCGCTCCACCAGGAACGCGCCGGGCCGCACCTCGACCCAACTCCACCCCTCGACCGGGCCGTCGGCCCAGCGCACGTGCAACCCGCGCAGGATCGGATCCGCCAGTCGCCGCGACACGTACGCCTCGACCGCCTCGGCCCGGGCGAGCGCGCCGAGGTCGTTGACCGCGCCGGTGCGCCCGTCCGGCAGCCGGCCGACGATGTCGCGGAACCCGACGGCGGGTACGTCCGACCCGGCGGCGCCGTCGGCGTACCGGCGGGCGTCGATCACGTAGCCGACGATGCCCGGACCGTGGTCGACGGCGCGCAGGGTGACCGAGCCGATCCGCAGCAGCGGCAGGCCGACGCTGGCGGTGACCGCCTCGACGATCCGGTCCACCCGCCGGGCGGCGGCGTCCGGCGCGGGCTCCCGGAACTCGACGGCGAACTGCGGCAGGCCGGTGTCGTCCGCGCAGACCACGTGGTCGAGCACCACCCGCGCGGCGGTGTTCCACTGGCTGCCGGTGAGCCCCGGCGGCCGGCGCCGGATCACGTCACCCAGACGCGGGGCGGCGTGCACCCGTTGTCCCGCGCGGGCCAGCACAGGCGTACGCCCACCGGCCGGAACCGTCGACAGCCACGCGTCGCCACCGGTCATCGTCGCATCCACCCAATCCTGCCGCCGACCGACCGAGTCTAGGATGACGATCATGCCGGGCGGCTCCCCCGGTGGGCCCGCGATGACCGCCACGACGGTGACCGACCGCGCCCGAGCCGAGGAGGTGGACGGATGCGGGTGGTGTCCCTGGTGCCCTCGCTGACCGAGGCGGTGGCGGTGACCCTGCCGGGTCTGCTGGTCGGAGCCACCGACTGGTGCACCGCTCCGGCCGATCTGGACGTGCCCCGGGTGGGCGGCAGCAAGTACCCCGACCTGGACCGGGTGCGCGCGTTGCGGCCGGACCTGGTGCTGCTCAACGTCGAGGAGAACCGGCGCGAGGACGCCGAGGCGCTGTCCGCCGCCGGGGTGCCGGTCCGGGTCACCTACCCACGCACCGTGGACGCCGCCCTGACCGAGCTCGCCGACCTGCTGCGTGACCTGGGCGCGTCGGGGGAACCCGAGTGGTTGACGGCGGCGCGACGGGCCTGGGCCGACCTTCCGACTCCGTCGGTGCGGCACCGTGCGGTGGTGCCGGTCTGGCGGCGCCCCTGGGTGGTGCTCGGCGCCGACACCTTCGCCGGTGACGTGCTCCGCCGGCTGGGCGTGACCAACCTCTACGCCGGACAGCCGGAACGGTATCCGCGACCGTCCCTGGACGAACTGCGCGCCACCGGACCCGACCTGGTGGTGCTGCCGGACGAGCCGTACCGGTTCACCGCCGACGACGGGCCGGAGGCATTTCCTGGCGTACCGTGTGCTCTGCTCTCCGGTCGGCACCTGACCTGGTACGGCCCGTCGCTGGCCGAGGCCCCGTCGGTGCTGGCCGCTCAACTGGCGGACCCGGTCCGACGGCCCGGGCCGGAAGGGGTCGAAGGTCCCGTCCGGTCCGGGCCCGGTCGGCCCTGACCGCACCCGGTCCCACCGGCGTCCAATGGAGGTGTCACCGGGACAGCGGTGCGAAGCAGAGAAGGGACGTGGACATCATGACCGCGATGACCGAGCGGAACACCGCCGCCAGGACCCCGGGCGCCGAGACCGTTCGGGAGCAGGTCGACCGGAGGCGGGTCACCCGCCACCTGCTCGCCGGGCTGCGGCTGGCACTCGGCTGGATCTTCCTCTGGGCGTTCGTGGACAAGCTGTTCGGCCTGGGGTTCGCCACCGAGGGCGAGAACGCCTGGATCAACGGCGGCAGCCCCACCAAGGGCTTCCTCAGCTTCGGCGTCACCGGTCCGTTCGAGGGCTTCTACCAGAGCATGGCCGGGGCGGTCTGGGCCGACTGGCTGTTCATGATCGGTCTGGCCGCGATCGGCACCGCCCTGATCCTCGGCATCGGGGTGCGCGTCGCCGCCGTCGCCGGTGGCCTGCTACTGGTGATGATGTGGACTGCGGCCCTGCTGCCCGCGAACAACCCCTTCATGGACGACCACCTGGTCTACGCCGGGGTGCTGGCGCTGCTCGCGGTGACCAACGCCGGTGACACCTGGGGCCTCGGCCGCACCTGGGCCCGGCTGCCGATCGTCCAGCGCTTCGCCTGGCTCCGCTGACCTGTCCCCTCCCTCCCCACACGGCGGGCGTCACCCCTGCGGGTGCCGCCCGCCGCCACGACGGCCCGGGGGCT
>NZ_SISL01000437.1:0-4937 GCF_004307965.1 Verrucosispora sp. SN26_14.1
GCGGCGATCCGTGCCGCCCGCCGGCCGGCGTCACGGGCGGTCGCGTCGGAGACCTCGGGTACGGCGTGGAAGCCCCAGCTCGACCCGACCAGCGCGCGTACGCCCAGCCCGATGCTCTCGTCCTGGGTCAGTGCCTCCACCTCGCCGTTGCGGGCCGTCATCGACTCGTAGCGCCGGTGCATCACGCGGACGTCCGCGTACCGGGCGCCGGCGTCCAGCGCGGCCTGCACGGCGACCTCGGCCGCGTCGAACTCGGTCATCCCCGCACCCCGTCGTGCTCGCTCATGGGCCGACCCTAGGCCAGCCGACCGACGTACGCGCGACGGACGGCTCGTGCCGTGCCGGGCCCTGAGATGTAAGGAGGGGTCCCCTGCTATGCACGAGGCGTTAGTAAGGTGCCCTTCCTTACACCGACAGGTGGGTGCGGAGGAAGTCGAGTTCCAGGCGCAGGAGGCGCTCGGCGAGCCCACCGGCGGCCATGTGCGTCGCACCGGTCAGCGGCAGCACCGAGTGCGGTCGGCCGGCGGCCAGCAGCGCGGCCGAGAACCGCAGCGTGTGCGCGGCCACCACGTTGTCGTCCACCATGCCGTGCACCAGCAGCAGCGGCCGGGCCTGCGCCGGGTCGGTGGGCGGCTCGGCGGCCGCCTCCACAAGCGAGTGATGGGCGTACACGTCCGGGCCGTCGTCGGGCAGGCCGAGATAACGCTCGGTGTACGCGGTGTCGTAGAGGGCCCAGTCGGTCACCGGCGCGCCGGCGATCCCGCACTTGAACAGCTCCGGGTGGCGCAACACCGCGAGCCCGGCCAGCCAGCCGCCGAACGACCAGCCGCGTACCCCGACCCGGGACAGGTCCAGGTCCGGGTGCTTGTCGGCGAGCGCGGTCAGCGCCTCCACCTGGTCGAGCAGGATCACGTCGGCGAGCCGCCGGTGGATGGCCTTCTCGAACGACGGCGCGATGCCGGGCGTACCCCGGTTGTCGACCACCACCACCGCGAAGCCGGCGTCGGCCCACCACTGCCGTTCCAGCCAGGCCGCGCGGGCGGCGACCACCTCCTGGTGCCCCGGCCCGCCGTACACGTCGAGCAGCACCGGCAGCCGACGGCCGGTGACGTGGTTGTCCGGGTAGAGCACGGCCGAGGGCAGGCGTCGGTCGGTGACCCGTTCCAGCAGCGGCAGCGGGGAGTAGCGGGGCGTGGCCGCCAGCGACCGGAGCACGGCCACCTCGCGGTCGCCCTGCCGGACCGTCCACCGCACACCCGGGTGGTCGAGCGAGGCGACGCCGACGACCAGCACGTCCCCGCCGACCGCACCGTGGTGCCATCCCGCGTCGCTGGTCAGGCGGCGGGCGTCGACGCCGCCGCCGATGCTGGTGCGGACCCGGAACAGGTGCTGCTCGCTCGGTTCGCCGTCGCTCGCCTCGACCAGCAGGTCCGCCGGCCCGGTGCCGGTGGCCAGCCGGCCCACCACCCGGCGGACGTAGAGCGAGGGCGGGGTGAGCAGGGTGCCGTCGGCGAAGAGGCACCGCGCGTCGTACCCGTCGTGGGCGAGTTCGCCGCCGACCAGCACCCGTCCGTCCGGCAGGTGTGCGGGCGTACCGGCGATCGGCTCCACCCAGCGCGGGTCGGCCAGTTCGGCGTGCACCTGGGTCTCGCCGGTGCGCGGGTCGACGGCGAGCACCAGCCCGTGCTGCTGCGCGCGGCGCAGCACGGTGACCAGCGGAGCACCCTCGGCCCAGTGCACCGCGGTCAGGTACGGGTAGGTCTCCCGGTCCCAGTGCACGTCCACCCAGCCGCCGTCGAGGTCCAACAGGTGCAGGCTGACCTCCGCGTTGGGTCCACCGGCCACCGGGTACGCGACGCTGACCGGCGGGCTCGCCGGCTGCGCCGGGTCGTGCAGGTGCCAGCGGGGCAGCCGGGACTCGTCGACCCGGGCGGCCAGCACCGACCGGCCGTCCGGTGCCCACCAGTAGCCCCGGTGTCGGTCGAACTCCTCCGCCGCGATGTGCTCGGCCAGCCCCCACAGCACCCCGGAGTCCTCGCCGGCCAGGATCGTGTCGGTGCCGTCGACGTCGACGATCCGCAGTTCGCCCCGGCGTACCCCCTCGGCGGCGTCGGTGACGTACGCGAGCCGTTGGCCGGTCGGGTCCGGCCGGGGATCGAGGACCGGGCCGGCGGCCGGCACCTCGATCACGTCGCCGTGCACCAGGTCGGCCCGGAACAGTCGACCGGCCAGTGCGAACACCGCCACCCGGCCGGCGGCGTCCAGGGCGTACGCGCCGATGCCGGCGGCGGAGAGCCGCAGCCGCTCCCGTCGGGCCCGTTCGCCGGGGCTGAGCGCGGCCGGGTCGGCGTCCTCGCCGAGCAGCGCGACCGGGTCGGCGACCAGGTGTTCCTCGCCGCTCGCCACGTCCAGCTGCCAGAGCGCGTCGGCCGGGTCCTCCGGCCCCGCGGAACGCAGGAAGACCACCCGGGCCCCGTCGTCGGCCACGGAGACGGCGCGCGGCGCCCCGTGGCTGAACCGGCGGGTGCGGGCGGCCAGCTCGGGAAAGTCCACAGGCCAGATCGTATGCGGCGGCCGAGCGCGATGTGCCGGACCCGAGCGGACGCGTCGGGGGTGATCGGCGAGAACCGCCGGTTAGAGTGACCCTCGTGACGACGCTGCCCGACCGCCGCCTGTTGCTGGTCCACGCGCACCCCGACGACGAGTCCATCGGCACCGGTTCGACCATGGCGCACTACGCCGCCACCGGGGCCCACGTCACCCTGGTCACCTGCACACTCGGCGAGGAGGGCGAGATCCACGTGCCGGAGCTGGTCGGGCTCGCCGCCGCCGAGGCCGACCAGCTCGGCGGGTTCCGGATCGCCGAGCTGGCCGCCGCCTGCGCCGAGCTCGGCGTGACCGACCACCGCTTCCTCGGTGGCGCCGGACGCTACCGCGACTCGGGGATGATGGGCCTGGCCACCAACGACCACCCGCGCGCCTTCTGGCAGGCCGACCTGGACGAGGCCGCCGGCCAGCTGCTGGAGGTGATCCGGGAGGTACGCCCGCAGGTGGTGATCACCTACGACGGGAACGGCTTCTACGGCCACCCCGACCACATCCAGGCGCACCGGGTCGCGATGCGGGCCGTCGAGCTGGCCGCCGCCGAGGGGATCGCCCCGGCGAAGGTCTACTGGACGGCCATGCCGCAGAGCGTCCTGGAGGCCGGGATGACGCACTTCGAGGAGTCCTCGGACAACCCCTTCGCCGGCATCGAGAACGCCACCGACCTGCCCTTCTGCACGCCGGACAAGGACATCGCGGCGCGGATCGACGCGACCGAGCAGCACGCCGCGAAGGAGGCGGCGATGCGGGCGCACGCCACCCAGATCCCGGCCACCTCCTGGCTCTACTCGATCGCCGGCAACTTCGGCGCCGAGTTCATGGGCGTGGAGTACTTCACCCTCGCGGTGGGCGCGAAGGGACCGGGCAGCGGCCCGTACGGCTGGGAGTCGGACCTGTTCGCCGGGCTGGAGACCGCCGACGACCCGGATCGCACACCGGTCGGTACGGCCGGTCTCCGGTGACCGTGCCCACCGCGATGTCGGTCGCCCCGCCCGGACACCAGCCGCCACCGCCCGCGCGGGCCTGGCGGCGACCCGTGGACCTCGGCCTGCGGGCGCTCGGCGGGGTGGTCGCCCTGGTCGCCGGGGCGGTGACGGCGGTGCTGGAGTTGCTGCTCGCCCCGCTGCGGGTCGGTGGGTACCTGATCGGGGCGGCGGTGCTGGTGGCCGTGCTCGCGAACATCGTGCTGAGCTGGTTCGCCATGGAGACGGTGGGGTCCCGGTGGGCGGTGGTGCTGCCGGCGCTGCCGTGGGTCGTGATCATGGTGGCGGCGGCCGACCGGACCACCGAGGGCGACGTGCTGCTGGTCGGCAACTGGGTGGGGCTCACGTTGGTGGTGGCCGGGTCGATGACCTTCGCGGTGATGGCGTTCCGGTCGATCCTCGCGCCGAACCCGCCGTCCAGGCGGTACTGACGCCACCCCGTCCCGGGTGATAGACATTCCTGCCAGGAGGCCCGCCACCGGGGCGGGCGGTACGGCGGGAGGCGTGCGATGGGGCAGCGGTGGCGCGCGATCGGAGTGCTCGCGATCGCGTTGTTCGCGGTCAACGTGGTCGCCCGACTGGTGATCCGGTTCGGCTTCGACGGTGACGAGGCCGCCGCCGATCGGGTGACCCTCGGGATGTTCGCGGTGATCGGGTTGATCCTGGCCGGGATGGCCTACTCGTGGGGCCAGTCGCGTCCGGTGGCCCAGTGGGGCCCCGAGCTGGCCGGCGCGATCGGCATCGCGCTCGCGCTGACCATGTTCGTCGGGCCGCTGCTGGTGGGCCGGAGCCCGTTCGCCGACGGCAGCGCCACCTTCTTCTGGCAGGTCGTGCTCTACCTCGTCGCGACCACCGTCGGCACGATCCTGGGTTACCTGCTGCTCACCACGCTGGGCCGCGACCACCGGTCGCAGAGCCTCCAGGAGTACGCGGAGAGCGGCTCGGGCAAGCCGCGTCGCAGCGTGCGTCGCTGACCGGGTACGCCCGGCACGGGTCGCGCCGTCAGCTCGGGGCGATCCGGCTCCGGTAGGTGTGGTGGGTGGTGAAGCCCAGCGTCCGGTAGAGCGTCACGGCGGGCACGTTGTGCTGTTCGACCTGGAGGAACACGTCGGTGGCGCCGGCCGTGCCGGCCCACTCGGCGAGCGCGCCGATGACGGCCACGGCCACCCCTCGGCGGCGGGCCTCGGGCAGCACCTCGATCAGGGACAGTCCGAGCCAGCGGCCCGCGCCGGTGACGGTGCCCCGGCCGACCCCGACCAGCGTGTCCCCGTCGTACGCGTGCGCGAAGCGGACCTGTCCGACGGCGGTGAGCACGTGCCGGGCGGCGGCCGGCAGCCCGCCCTTGCGGCC
>NZ_SISL01000438.1:0-4902 GCF_004307965.1 Verrucosispora sp. SN26_14.1
CGGTGGTGCCCATCTGCTTGGCCATGGTGTGGACGTCGATGTTCTTGCCTTGGACGCTGAGGGCGTTGCGGGCGGCGGCGGGGCCGCAGTAGTAGAAGTTGGGCTGGGCTTCGTAGCGGACGTCGAGTTGACGTTCGCCGTGGCCCTTGCGGTCGGCCTGCACGACGGCGGCGGGCTGACCGGCCGGCGCGGCGTACGCGGTGGTGATGGGGCCGGCGATGGCGCCGCCGGTGAAGGCGAGGCCGGCAGCGGTCAGGGCGGCCTTGCGGAAGATAGCGGTACGCATGATGATCTGAACCTTTCGTCGGGGGTGCGCGCGGCCCACGTGGGGGTGTGCCGGGGCCGTGCGAAAGGGGGGATGTGCGGATCGGAACCGTCGGGGGCCGGGGACTGCTCACGACGTCCGGGCCAGGTGTAACGCCGGGGGGTGCGGGGTCATTCCGACCCGGGTCCCGGGGGGTGCGGCGCCGGGGGAGGCGTCGCGGTCATGCCATGTACAACCCTCGGCCTGGCCCGATGATTCCGCGATCGCCGCGGCCACGGCCACCCGGCGGGCGGCCGGCAAACCGGACACGCGGGTACGAACCTCCGGGTCAGCCGCCCTAGCCCGCGCCGGCCCGCCCGACGTCCCGCACAGAGGACGCGTTTCCGGCACATCGGAGCGGGAAAGCGCCCGGCTCGCGAGGAGGCCGTCGACTTTCAGGGGGAGCGCGTCGTGTGGCAGGAGAGCCGGTACATCGCCACCCGGGAGCGGCTGTCCCCGGTCGCCGGGGCGCCGCTCTGGTGCGACGCGCACGAATTCGGCCTCCGAGGTGACGGTGTCACCAATGACCAACCCGCGTTGTCCGCCCTGGTCGACCGGCTCGGCGAGGGGTACGCCGCCGACGGCCGGGCCCGGGTCATCTACTGCCCGCCGGGGATCTACTCGATCCGGGACGCGGGCACCGTCTGGCGCAGCGGTGTCTCACTGATCGGAGCGGGGTCGGGCGCGACCCGGTTCCTGCTGAGCAACGAGGGCAACCGGGCGGACCCGACTCCGTTGGCCTTCTGGACCACCGTGCAGCACGGTGCGGACCGGGACCGGCACATCGCCGACTGCACCTTCGCCGACTTCGAGATCGACGGCTCGGGTGTGGCCATGGCCGAGTACAGCTACCTCGCCAAGGGACTCGGTCTCCAGTACGTGGTGCGGGGCGTGTTCCGCAACCTCTACATCCACCACACCGGCGCCACCGGCCTGGGGTGCGACTTCCTGCAGGACAGCCTGATCGACGGTGTGGTGGTGGTCGGCTGCGGCCGGCTGGACAACGGCGAGGAGATGGGCGGCGCGGGCATCGGCATCGGCATCGGCGGCTGGGGCGAGGTGGAACGCTGCACGATCGCCAACTGCACCACCCTCGGCAACGGCACCAACGGGATCTTCCTGGAGTTGCAGAAGCCGTACTGGACGCCCCCGCGCGGCTACCGCATCATCGGCTGCCACAGCCAGGCCAACCGGTTCGGCATCTCCGACTGGGGTGCCGACGGGTTGATCGTCTCGGCCTGCACCATCACCGGCAACCTGGAGGCCGGCTTCGACGTCTCCGCCAACGGCACGGCGGGCATCGCCGGCCGGGGCGGCATCCTCAGCAACTGCGTGATCGACCGCAACGTCCGCGACGGGATCAGCATGGGAAACACCCCCGGGCCGTACGCCATCCGGGGCAACCGGATCAGTGGCAACGGCTGGTACGGCTATCACCAGCACGATCTGGGCGCCGGCTATCAGGGCCCGTCGTCGGACGTGGTGATCAGCGACAACGAGTTCTGGGACAACGGCCTGGACGCGATCCGGATCGACCGGCCGATGGTCGACGCGGCCGTCCTGGACAACCGGATCCGCAACAACGGCCGGCAGTGCGCCCCGGCGTCGACCGGCTCCGGGGAGTCGGTGCGCTACGCCCGTCGGGCGATGACCGACCGGTCGGCGAACTGGCCGACGAACGGGCACCGGGGCAAGGTGCTGCGGGTGGGCTCCCGGGTGGCGGTGGTGGTCGGCAACAGCGACACCGACCTGGACCTGGCCGAGCTGCGACCGGACGCGGCCACCGCGTGGAACGAGGACGTCCCGGAGCCGGGTACGGCGTACGAGTTGTCGGCGGCGGCTCCGGTGCGCGCCGGCATCGTCGTCAACGCGCACTTCGACTCCGCCTCGGTGCGCGGGAACCGGATCTGGGACAACCGTGAGGAGCCGACGCAGACGCACGGCCTGTGGATCACCGAGCGGGGCTCCTGCGTGTCCTGCCGGGTCGAGGAGAACGACCTCGCCGGCAATGCCGAGAGCGCGCTGCGGTTGGACAGCCCGCCGGTGGGCGGTCGATGGGACCGCAACCACGTGGAGATCGACTGAGCGGGTCTCAGGCCGCGTCGTCGGGTGCGGCGGCCTCGGCGTGGCGGTCACGCAGCCGGGCCCGGATCTCCTCGGGGGTGTACGCGCGCCGTCGCCGTTCCGCCCGGGCGATGACCACGCCGGAGGCCGCCACCCCGGCCAGTCCGGCCATCCCGAGGACCTTCCACCACCGCATTCCTTGCCGCATCCGCTTAGGGTAGTCCCCCATGAGCATCAGCCTGGACGAGGCGGTGGAGCTGACGCGTACCGGTGACGTGTGGGTCTTCCGCGGCCGCAGCGTGCCCGACCGTGCCATCCAGTCGATCACCAACAGCCCGGTCAACCACGTGGGTATGGCGGTCGTGCTGGACGACATGCCGCCGTTGATGTGGCACGCCGAGCTGGGCCGGTCGCTGCCGGACATGTGGACCGGCACCCACCAGCGCGGGGTGCAGTTGCACGACCTGCGCGACGCGGTCTGCGTCTGGGCCAACCGGTACGGCCAGCGGGCCTGGCTGCGTCAGCTCGACCCACCGGCGGACGCCGAGATGGAGGGGTCGGTGCTGCGGACCATCGCCCGGCTGGACGGCACGCCGTTCCCGTCGACCGCGCAGCTCGCCTGGCGGTGGGTGCGGGGACGGGTACCGGCGGTGCGGTTGCCGGCGGTGCGGTTGCCGGTGCCGCAGCGGCAGCGGGCGACCACCGCCCGCGAGCGGACCGTGGAGCGCGATCGGACACTGGAGACGGCGTACTGCGCCGAAGTCGTGGCGGTCACCTACGAGGCGATGGGCCTGCTGCCCCCGGGAAAGCGGCCGAACTGGTACGACCCGGGTCGGTTCTGGAGCGGTGACGACCTCGGCCTGCAGGGCGGTGCCCAGCTGGGCAGCGAGATCGAGGTACGCATCCCGACGCGCTGAGGTTTCGCCGACCGGCGCGGCGGCAATTGCATGCGACGTGAATGCTTCCACCGATCTCGACACGCTCACCGAGTTCTTCGACCGGTACGGCGTGGCCCTGACCGTCGGCGACCTGCCCGCGATCGCCGGTTGCTACGCACTGCCGGGGTTGGTGGTCGCCGACACGTACAGCTTCTCGTTCACCTCGCCGGCGGCGGTGGCGTTGTCCTTCGTGGGCGCCGCCCCCGACTACGCCGAGCGTGAGCTGGTGGCCGCGCACGCCGACATCGAGGAGGTGCAGCAGGTCTCCGCGCTGCTGACCGAGGTGGCGGTGCGCTGGGAGTTCCTGGACAGCCAGGGTCGGCAGGTGCCCGGTGAGCGATACCGCTATCTGCTGCGGGCCGCCGCGGAGGGTCCGGTCATCTGCACGGTCATCCGTACCGGCTGACCCGGGGTGCGGCGCGGTCGCCCGGTGCTCGGCCGTCCCGGGGACCGATCCGGCGGGTCGGACGATCCGCCCCCACCCGTTTCGTCCCCGCCCCCGTCGTGACTAGGCTGTCGCGTCGGTGCGACGAGGGGGGACCTCAATGGCAGTGCGGCCGTCGGGTGCCGAGACCACGGAGACGGCCCGTCGACGGGCGCTCCCTCGGATGATCGCCTCGGCCCCCTGGGTCGTGGTCTCGGTCGGTGTCGCGGTGCTGGCGGTGCTGCTGGTGGTCGCGGCGCTGGCCTTTCGTGGCCCGGAGCAGCCGTCGGCGTGGAAGCCGGGGCCGGCGATGACGCTGCCGGCACCGTCCACCTCGGATTCGGTCACGTCGGTCCCGTCCGCTCCCGAGCGGCTCAGCCCGGCGCCGGGCGGCTCCGCCACGTCCGCGTCACCCGCAGCGTCGGTGCTGCCGTCCCCGTCGTCGCGGACCGCGTCCCCGGCCGGACGGTCGGAGGCCAGCCGAGCGCCGGACCGACCGACGTCCGCCCCGCCGGGACCGCCCGTCGCCCAGGGAGCGCTCACCGCCACCTATCGGGTCAGCGGCGCGGTCGAACCGGATTCGTTCCGGGCGCAGATGGTGGTGCGCAACGGCACCGCCGAGTCGCGTGACTGGCAGGTCGAGTTGCGCTTCACCGGAGACGTCACCGGCATCCGGGCCTCCAGCGGGCCGGGCGTGTCGGTGAGCATCAAGGGTGGTGGATGGTACCTGCTCAGCGGGACGGTGCCGCTCGCCGCCGGGGCACAGCAGGCGGTGGATCTGCGGTTCAGCCGCACCGGTGGCGGTGAGTACCCCGCCCACTGTGTGGTCAACGGTTCCTCGTGCGCCCTGTGAGGACCGTACTCTTAGGACGGTTCGGTGTTTCCCTGGGGACTTTTCCCTTTCGCTAAAGATCGTTACGCTTGCCCGGCTGCCCGCTGAGGAGATTCATGTCCGGTATGCGTCGCGCTCCGCGTCATCTTTCATCCCCTGGCCCCGCCGTCGCGTCCTCTCCCTGGGTCCTGATGTCGATCGGCCTGCTCGCGATGGTGATGCTGTTCGTCATCGCGATCGGCGCGTACCGGGGGCCGGGTCCGGAGTTCGATCCCGTGCCGCCGGGAGCGGCCGCCGCCCCGCCCATTCCCGAGCGCGCGTCCTCGGCCGGGCGGGAGGC
>NZ_SISL01000439.1:0-4897 GCF_004307965.1 Verrucosispora sp. SN26_14.1
GTAGAAGAGCCCGGTCGCGGCGGCCTCGGCCGCCAGGTCGGCGGGCGTGCCGACCTCCGGACCTCCGGAGACCGGCGACGGTACGGCGGTGGTGTCGGCCGCCGCGCGCAGCCGGCGTTCCAGCTCGCGTACCCGCCGCTCCAACTCCTCGACCTCGTCGGCGGTGGCCAGCCCCACGGCGCCGAGCGCGCGTTCGACCTCGAACCGCACCAGCTTGGTCAGCGCCTCCCGGTTCTCCGCGCCGGTCGAGCGCAGTTCCTCGGCCAACGTCTGGAGCTGTGCGGCGGTCGCGCCGGTCGAACCGGCCAACCGGCGTACCGCGTCCTGCGCCTTCTTCCGGGGCGCCTCCGTCAGGCCCATGGCCAGTTCGAGGTAGGCGCGCCACGCGTCCTGCATGCCTGAGTCCTTTCACCCGCGGTTCCGGCAGGTGTCACGCTACCGGGCCGCGGTCGGGGTCCCGTGCGGTACGGTGCCCGGAGTACGACGTGGTGTGAGGCGAGGAGGCGACGGTGGCCACCGTGGACGAGTGTCGGCAGGCGTTGCAGGATCTGGCCGCGCGGCTGGACCGCAACGCGGAGACCGTCCGCGAGCACGTCGACCTGGACCGCACCCTGGCCTGCCGGATCAGCGACCTGGAGACCGCCTTCCACGGTCGACTCACCGGTGGACGGCTGCTCGGGCTGACCGACGGCGACGATCCCAAGGCGAAGATCGCCATGACCACCACCAGCGACGACCTGATCGCCCTGGTCCGTGGTGACCTCGACGTGACCCGCGCGGTGGCCAGCCGACGCGTCTCGATCAAGGCCAACCCGTTCGACCTGATGAAACTGCGCAAGTTGCTCTGAGTGCCGGCACGCTCACCGCACCGGACAGGAGCGGTGGCACTTCTCGGCACGCGTGGCTCAGCCGGTCAGGCCGAGTGCCTCCAGCGCCGTCGCCGCCTCCGGCGAACCCGGGCGCGGCACACCCTCCGGCCGACGCTCCCACGCCACGGCGCAGAGCGCCGCGAGCGCGTCCAGCGGTCGACCCGCGCCGGTCAGCTCCCAGCCGTCCGGCCCGATCGTGACGCGCCAACCACCGTGCTCCGCATCGGCCGCCGGTACCCGCACCATCGCGGTCGGCTCGAAGAGCCCCGCCAGGTCCCAGGCCACCGCCGTGGGCCGGCGGTCCGGCGGCGCGGCGAGCAACTCGGGTACGTCACTGACGCCGGTGAGCACCAACAGGCTGTCCAGTCCCGCCCGGTTGGCACCCTCGATGTCGGTGTCCAGTCGGTCACCGACCACCAGGGACCGGCCCTCGCCCGCCCGTCGCGCGGCGGTGGCGAACAGTTCCGGCGACGGTTTGCCCACCACCTCGTCGGGCTGCCGGTTCAGCGCGGTCGCCAGCGCGGCGACCAACGAACCGTTGCCCGGCAGCGGGCCCCGCCCGCTGGGCAGCGTCCGGTCCGTGTTGGTGGCGATCCACGCGGCCCCGCCGCGTACCGCCACCGCTGCCTCGGCCAGGTCGGCCCAGCCGACCTGCGGGCCGTACCCCTGGATCACCGCGACCGGCGACTCGTCGGCACCGGAGACCGGCGTCAGACCCGCCTCGCGGATCTCCGCCCGCAGCGCCTCGGCACCCACCACCAGCACCGGGGCGCCGGCCGGCAGCCGCTCCCCCAACAGCTGAGCGGCGGCGGCCGCGCTGGTCAGCACCTCGTCCGGCCGCGCCGGTACGCCCATCCCGGTGAGCAGGTCGGCCACGTCGGCCGGCCGGCGCGAGGCGTTGTTCGTCGCGTACGCCACCGCCCGACCCTCGCCGTGCAGCCGGGCGACCGCCTCGACCGCGCCGGGGATCGGCCGGTCGATCAGATAGATCACCCCGTCCAGGTCGAAGACGACCAGGGCGTACCCGTCGACCAGCCGCTCCCCGTCACCGCTCATCGCCGCTCGGTCTCCGAATCCCCGGACCGCTCGCCGTCCGCCGGGGACGACTCGCCGACACCACTCGCCGCCGGGACGTCGGACGCCGTCACGGCACCACTCGTCGCCGCAGCGTCGGACGCCGTCACGGCATCCGCCTGGACGACCTCGTCACCACGAGACTCCGCCTCGACGGCCACGACCCGGTCGTCCCCGACCGCGTCCTCGTCCTCGATCGCGTCGTTGTCGGCACGATCGTCGCTGACCGCGTCGACGTCGTCGGTGTGCTCGTCCTCGACCCCAGCAACGTCGTCGACCGCGTCCTCGGCCGTATCGACGTCGTCGGGGCGCCCGTCCTCGGTCAGCTCGCTGTCCGGCCGGGCCGGTACCGCACCCGGAGTGCCGGGGCCCGCGACCAGTTCCTCGGTGGCCTCGTCCTCGTCGTCGCCCTCGATGACCACGCCGTCGAGTTCGAGCAGCCGCTCCGCCGCGTCGGTCTCCGCCTCGGCGTCGACCTCGGCCGCACGGGAGAACCACTCCCGGGCCTCGGCCCGGCGGTCCACCGCGAGCAGCGCGTCCGCGTACGCGTACCGCAGCCGGGCCGTCCACGGCTGGGCCGTGTCGGTGGTCAGCTCTGGCACCTGGAGCATGGCCACGGCCGCGTCCCGCTGACCCAGGTCGCCTCGCGCACCGGCGGCCACGATCAGCAGCTCGATGGCGACGGCGGCCTCCAGCTTCTCCTGCTCGGCTCCACGGAACAGGTCGATGGCCCGCTCGGGCCGACCCAGCGCCCGCTCACAGTCCGCGAGGACCGCGAGGTGACTCTGCACACCGCTCATCCGGTGGTACGTCCGCAGTTCCGCGATCGCCGTCTGCCACTCGCCCGCGTGGTACGCGGCCAGGCCGACCGCCTCACGCACGGCGGCGATCCGGGACGCCAGCCGACGGGCGGCCATCGCGTGGGCAAGCGCCTCGGCGGGGTCCTCGTCGATCAGCTGCCCGGTCGCCACGAGGTGCCGGGCCACGCTGTCCGCGACCCCCTTCGACAGCGACAGCAGCTCGGCGCGTACGTCCTTGTCGAGATCGGTCGCGACGATCTCGTCCGGCAGCACCGGGGCCGGCGTACGCCCACCCTCGGCCTGGTCCGACCCGTCACGTCGGTCCCGGTCGTCGCGGAAGCCACCGTCCCGACGCTCACCGTCCCGGAAGCCCGAGCCGCTCGACGCGCGGTCGCGGAAGCCACCCTCACGACGGTCACCGCCCCGGAAACCACCTTCCGAGCGCTCACCGCCCCGGAAGCCGCCTTCACGACGCTCACCGCCACGGAAGCCGCCGTCCCGACGGTCGCCGTCCCGACGGTCCGGCCGGAAGCCACCCTCGCGGCGATCGTTGCCCCGGAAACCGCCCTCACGACGGTCACCGTCGCGTGCGCTGCCTTCCCGGCGGGCACCGCCGAAGCCGCCCTCGGTACGCCGGTAGCCACCGCCGTCGCCCTGACGGCGGTCGTCGCTACCCCGGCGAGAGCCTTCGTCCCGTCGATCCGGCCGGTACCCGCCCTCACGACGGTCACCCGAGCCGAAGTCACGTGCGGGACCGCGCGAGGCACCGTCCCGGTCCCGCGAACCGCCGTCCCGGAAACCACCCTCGCGACGCTCACCACGGGAACCGCCCTCGCGACGGTCACCATCGCGACGGTCGCTGCGGAAACCACCCCGGTCCTGGGAGCCCCTGCTGAAACCGCCCTCACGACGCTCACCGTCGCGGCGGTCGCTGCCACGGAAACCGCCGTCGCGGCGGTCGCCACCACGGAAACCGCCCTCGCGACTGTCGCTGCCACGGAAGCCGCCCTCACGACGGTCACCACCATCGCGACGCTCCGGCCGGAAACCGCCCTCACGACGGTCGCCACCACGGAAGCCACTCTCGCGACTGTCGCTGCCACGGAAACCGCCCTCACGACGGTCACCACCGTCACGACGCTCCGGCCGGAAGCCGCCTTCACGACGGTCACCGCCCCGGAAGCCGCCTTCACGACGGTCACCGCCCCGGAAACCGCCCTCACGACGGTCGCCGCCCCGGAAACCGCCCTCACGACGCTCGCCGCCCCGGAAACCGCCCTCACGACGCTCGCCACCACCGTCACGACGGTCGGGGCGGAAGCCGCTGTCCCGACTGTCGCCGTCCCGGCGGTCGCTGCGGAAACCACCCTCACGACGGTCACCACCATCGCGACGCTCCGGCCGGAAGCCACCCTCACGACGGTCGCCACCACGGAAGCCACTCTCGCGACGGTCGCCACCACGGAAACCGCCGGTGCTGCGGTCACCGTCACGAAAGCCACCGGTAGGCCGGTCGCCTCGGGCGCCGGTGCCGCGCTGGTCGTTGTCGCGGCGGAAACCCGGTCGGTCATCGCCCTGGCGACGCTGGCCGAAACCGCCCTCACGCCGCTCACCACGGAAGCCGCCGGTGCCGCGATCGCCGCGGGAGCCTTCCCGGTCGCCACCGGAGCCACGTCGGTCGCTACCGAAGCCGCCGCCGGTGCCCCGGTCGCTGCCTCGGTAGCCGCCCTCACGACGGTCGCCGTCCCGACGGAAGCCACCGGACCGGGAACGGTCAGCACCGTAACCGCCGGCGCCACGTCCACCGTCGCGGGAGTCACGCTCCCGACCGCGATCGTCGCGGTACGACGGACGGTCGCCACGGCGGTTGTCGCCATCGCGGTCGCCGGGCCGTCCCTCGTAGCCCCGGGGACGGTCGTCGCCCTGAGGTCCAGAACTCACTGGTACATCCTTCCTGAATACGTCGTTCCACGACGCAACGCAGTCGAGGGCCGTCCCGATTCCGGGCGGCCCTCGACTGTAACGTGTGTCCGGCGGTGTCCTACTCTCCCACACCCTCCCGGGTGCAGTACCATCGGCGCTGGAGGGCTTAGCTTCCGGGTTCGGAATGTAACCGGGCGTTTCCCCTCCGCCATGACCGCCGTAACCTTATCA